>JAFQYI010000068.1 GCA_017406505.1 bacterium | reverse complement strand
TTGCGTGTTCTAATTCTTCCAGCATTATAACAGCTGAACCTTCACTCATAACAAATCCGTCCCTATCTTTATCATAAGGTCGTGATGCTTTTTCTGGTTCATCATTTCTTTTCGATAATGTTCTGGCACTTGTAAAGGCACCTACTCCAAAATCACTGATTTTGGAATCACTTCCACCGGCAAATATTATATCAGCATCACCCCATTGTATTGAACGGAATGCATCTCCTATTGAATGTGCTCCTGTTGCACAAGCTGTTGCAATTGCTTTATTTAATCCCTTTGCTCCGAGTTTTATTGCAACTTTACCTGCAGCCATATTTGGAATCATCATAGGTACTGTAAATGGTGAACATTTATGATATCCTCTTGATAACATTATTTCATGATTTTGTGCCATTGTGTATAAACCACCCTGTGCTGAACCAATTATAACCCCAACACGATATGGATTTTCATTATTTATATTAAAATCTCCATTTTTTGCTGCTTCTTCTGCTGCTATCATTGCATATAAAATAAATTTATCCAGTCTTTTGGCTTCTTTAGCTTCAACATACTCTTCAACATTAAAATCCGGTACTTCTCCACCAATTTTAACAATATGTTTATCTAAATCCAACGATAAATGTCGTATTCCACTTTTACCTGTTATTACTGAATTCCAAGCATTTTCTGCACCGATACCAAAAGGCGATATACAGCCTATGCCTGTTACAACAACTCGTCTTTTCATATAAATTTTCCTCTATACTATCTTAATATTATTATTGCTCCAGCTGATGTCATGCCTGCTCCAAAAGCACTCAATAATACTTTTGAAGGAGTTTTTAATTCTCCATTTTTAATTTTTTCTGCAATTACACAAGGTATTGAAGTTGCAGACATATTTCCATATTTTTCTATATTATGTAATACTTTTTTGGGAGATATTTTAATTCTGGTTGTTAATGCTTCTATCATTCTCAAATTAGCTTGATGTGGAATAAAATAATCTATATCATCTATAGTCATGTTTGCTTTTGCTAACGTTTTTTCAACAACTGACGGGATTTTTTGCATTACATACTTATATACATCTTTTCCAGCCATCTTTATATGTAAATTTTCAGGATTTTGATGAGGAATGGCAAGAGGACAATTTTGATTTGGTAAACTCAAAGAAATAAATTCCTTATTTTTTCCTTCTGCTTCAAGATGAATGGCAATTATATCATCATTTCCGTCATCTGATTTTTCTATAAATGTTGCTGCAGCTCCATCTCCAAATAATACACAACTGCTTCTATCTGTCCAATCTAAAAATTTACTAGTTGCATCTGATGATAAAACTAATATCCGATTTGCAAATCCTGAAGCTATATTTGCTCTTGCTATCTGCATTGCATACAAAAATCCTGAACATGCTGCAACTATATCAAAAGCTGATGCATTTACTGCTTCTATCGCTGATTGAATTTCACACGCTACTGACGGATAAGGTCTTTGGGGTGCTGACGTTGCAGATATTATCATATCTATTGTATTTACATCTATACCGGTATTATTTATTAATTTTTTAACAGCTTCTATACCTAATGTTACAGCATCTTCTTCGCCTGAAACAACATGACGTTCTTTTATACCTGTTCTTTGCACTATCCACTCATCATTGGTTTCTACAAGTTTTGCCATATCATCGTTCGTTAGTGTCAATTTCGGTACACTAAATTCCATTCCTCTTATTTTTACTGGTATTGTCATTTTTACTCTTTTCTACAACTTTCTGATAATTTTATTCCGGCATCTAAAACCTTATAATTTAATTCTCTTATTTTTTGAGGTAATACCATATCTATTGCTTGTTTTATTGATTTTATATCTGTAAAATTACATATATTTGATAAAATCCCTAAAGATACCATGTTGGCAGCTTTAATACTTCCAAGTTCTCTTGCTGTGTCTGAAATGTTTTCAAATATATATTTTACATCTTCTCTCGGATATTTTTTCTCGATTAAAGTAGCATTGGCTATTACTATTCCACCACTTTTAACTTTTGATAAAAATTTATTAAATGATAAGTCATTTAAAGCAATTAAAATATCTGTTTCTTTTTTATGTACAGAAGTAACTTCTGTATCACTAACAACGATTTCACAATTAACAGCACCACCACGCATTTCTGCACCATAACAAGGATACCATGTTACCTGTTTATCATTTAGCATAAATGAATTTGCAAGTATTATACCTGCCGATAAAACACCCTGTCCTCCAAATCCTGCAATTATAATACTTTGTTCCATATCTATCCTTTCGTAACATCTTTAAATACACCTAAAGGAAATATAGGTATCATTTTTTCTTTTACATGCTTGTGTGCTTCTTGAGGAGTCATCTTCCAATTTGTCGGACAGCTTGATAGTATTTCAACAAAACTAAAACCAAGACCTTGTATTTGAACCTCACAAGCTTTTTTTATTGCTTGTTTTGCTTTGATTATATTTGGTACAGAATCTAGAGATACTCTGGCTGAAAAAGCTGTACCATCACAAAGAGCAATATGCTCTGCAATTTTCATAGGATAACCGTTCAATTCTGCAGAACGACCATAAGGTGTGGTTGTTGTTACTTGCCCCAATAATGTTGTAGGTCCCATTTGACCACCTGTCATACCGTAAGTCGTATTATTTATACAAATTGATGTAACTTTTTCACCTCTCGTTGCAGTATATATTGATTCTGCAAAACCAATTGCAGCAAAATCTCCATCTCCTTGATATGTAAATACAAATTTATCAGGTCTTGCTCTTTTAATCCCTGTAGCTTCTGCTGTTGCTCTTCCATGTGGACATTCCAGACAATCTATGTCATAAAAATCATACAAAAATACTGAACAACCTACGCAAAGTGCTGCAATTGTATCTTCTCTAACTCCACATTCATCAATGGCATCACCTAAAAGTCTTAATGCAACACCGTGGTCACAACCCGGACAAAATGTGAATTTTGCATCTTTTTTTATACAATCCGGAATTTTAAACACTTGCTGCATATTCTTCTCCTAACATTATTTTTGCTTCATCAAGTATTTCGGTTTCATCAAGCCAAGCTCCTGCAGGTCTGCCTATATGTTTAACTTGAGCTTTTCCGTTTATTGCTATTTGAACATCTTTTATCATTTGCCCCATATTCATTTCGGCGACAATAAATTTTTTAGTTCTATCTGCAAGTTCTGATAATCGTTTGTTAGGGAATGGAAATAATGTAACAGGTCTAAATGTTCCTATTTTTATACCGTATTTTCTTCCTAAATTCATTGCTGCTTTAATGTTTCTACCCATTGTTCCAAATGCAACCAAAATTATATCTGCATCTTCAACATTATGTTCTTCATATAAAACTTCTGCTTTTTCCATCTGTGCGTATTTGTCAAAAAGATGTTGAATATTTTGATTGTGTTTTTCTTCATTTATTTCAAGAGAACGTATCTTCCTTGGGGTTCTTCCTTTTGCTCCGGTCAATGCCCAGTTTGAATTGTCTATCTCCGGATATGGGTATTTTACAAATTCAGCTGGTTCCATCATTTGTCCTAATAAACCATCAGATAGAACAATAACAGGGTTTCTGTATTTTTGAGAAAGATAAAAAGCCTTATGTGTTAAATCAACACACTCTTGAACAGTTGATGGAGCAAGAACAAGTATCCTATAATCACCATTTCCTCCACCTGTAACAGCTTGGTCATAATCACATTGCGACGGATAAATATATCCCAGCCCTGGTCCTGCTCGCATTACACTTATTAAAACTAAAGGCAATTCATCTCCTACTGCATAAGCAAGTCCTTCCTGCATTAATGAAATTGCACAAGACGAAGATGAGGTCATAGCTTTGGCACCTGTTGCTGCTGCTCCTATTACCATATTTATTGAAGCAATTTCACTTTCTGCACAAACATAACCTCTTCCAGCCTTTGGCATAATTTCGCTCAAGTATTCTCCTATTGCTGTTTGAGGTGTAATTGGATAACTAAAATAACAATCACAACCTGCATCAAAAGCTGCCTGTGCTATAGCTTTATTTCCACTAATCAATGTCTTTGTCATTATTTATAAACCTCTGTTATAGCTAAATCAGGACAGGTTAAGGCACAACATTTACAACCAAGGCATTCATTATCTTCATCTTTAAAATCTACAACAAAATTTCCGGTACTTCCTGTTTCATTGCTTTTTACAATAAGATTTTTAGGACAAGCATCAATACATAAATAACATGACTTGCACTTTGCTTTATCTAATACTATATAAGCCACATTCCCCACCTGTTTCTATAATTTTTTATAGTCTAATACAAGTATGTTACATTGCTGTAAAACTGATGTCAAGCAAACTGATTTTATATTGTTGCAAAAACTATATTTTTGTTATAATATTAACAAAAATTTTTTATTAGGAATTTTGAAATGATTTTAATTACAGGTGGTGCAGGTTATATTGGTAGTCATACTGCTATCAATCTTTTAGATAATAGTTATGATTTCGTAATTTTTGATAATTTGGAAAACGGTCATTTTGAAACGATAGAAAACTTAAAAAATATTGGCAATTTTAAATTTGTTAAAGGCGATTTGAGAAATATAGAAGAAATTGAACATATTTTTCAGTTATATCAAATCGATGCAGTGGTACATTTTGCAGCTTTTGCTCTTGTTGAAGAATCTGTAAAAAATCCTTCCAAATATTATAATAATAATGTCATTGGAACATTAAATCTTTTAAATTCAATGATAAAAAATAATGTTTTGAAGATAGTATTTTCTTCAACATGTGCAACTTTTGGTGAACCAAAATACGCTCCTATTGATGAAAATCACCCTCAAAACCCCATTAATCCTTATGGACAAACAAAACTTATTATAGAAAAAATATTAAGTGATTACGATAAAGCATATAATTTAAAATCTATTATATTGAGATATTTTAATGTTGCAGGTTGTGATAAATTGGGTCGTATTGGAGAATGTCATGAGCCTGAAACACATCTAATCCCAAATATAATAAAGTCAATTCACGATAAAAATAAAACTTTTAAAATCTTTGGAACAGATTATGATACTCCTGACGGAACTTGTATAAGAGATTATGTTAATGTTGAAGATTTAGCTGATGCACACAGACTTGCTTTAGAGTATTTAAATAAAGAAAATACATCTGATATATTTAATTTAGGAACAGAAAACGGTTATAGTGTAAAGGAAGTTTTTCAAGTCTGTGAAAAAATTTTGGGCAAAAAAATTCCATTAGAAACAACAGATAGAAGAGATGGTGATCCAGCTATATTATTTGCTGATTCTAAAAAAGCAAAAAGTATTCTTCACTGGCAGCCCAAAAGAACTTTAGAACAAAGTATAAAAACAGCTTTAAATTGGGAACAAAATATTAAAAATTAACGAAATTATCCCTTAAAATACATAAAATGAAATAATTATTTTGAAAAATAACCATATTTTATATCCTATTGTCTGATTTATTTTCAATTCAACATTTTGATAATAAAAAAGAAAAAGGAGATGAATATGAAAAAAGTTACTATATATACTTTAGACTATTGCCCTTATTGTAAGAAAGCAAAAAAAATATTAAGAGATAAAAATATTCCGTTTAATGAAATTGATGTAACTTCCAATGAATATTCTCAATCTAAAATGCTTGAGGAAAAATATGATATTCAAGATGATGTTACATTTCCACAAATTATTATTGGTGAAAAAAGAATTGGTGGGTGTTCTGATTTAGAATATCTTATTGAAAAAAATCAACTTGAATTGGAATTAAAAGAGGAATAATTATGGGCTTATTTTTTAACTATGATAATTCTGTTTGTAATGAAGGGGCTACTCCTGTAATTTTTTCTTATGACCCTTCTATAAGTTCTTTAAAAGAACTTTTAATATACGAACTCTCTCAAATGTCATACTATGAAGTTAAATTAAGAGAACTTGGAGAAAACACTTCAAAAATTACTGATTTTATTATTAATTACATTACTCTTGCTGTTGTTAATTTAGATTTTAGAAAAGATAGATTTTTAAGTATTATAAAAACTTTATATGATGAGGTTGTTAAATTAAAATTGCAATATAAAGAAATTTGTATAAAACAAAATGTTGAATTTGAACCTATTATGGGTGAAAAATTATCTTTTGAAAAATCTAAAGAAAAAATTAATGCTGTTAATTTTGGAGAGAAGCAGTCTTTGATAAAAAATACTGTATTTTCAAAAACAAAAAAAATGTTAAGTGATATTGTTTTAATGTTAATTAGCAATGCTTGTTTGTGTATTACAGAACTCGAAAATTATGAAGTTAATGCAGGAATAATAAAATATAAAATTCCTGAACTTTTAAAGTCTATTAATTATGATAGTCATACAGATAAATCTTTAAAATTAAGTATTATAAATTTTGCAAAAATCAACTTTAAGATTATGACCAAGCTTAATGACATAATAATGACAAAATATGGTCCAATAGAAGAAACTGAAGTAAATATAAATATAAGAAAAGGAAAATGTATTCTTGTAACAGGGCATTACTATAAAAATCTGGAGATGTTATTAGAATCTGCAAAAAATGAAAACATAAATATTTATACACATAATGAGATGCTATTTGCACATTCTTTTTCTTTATTTCATAAATACAAAAATTTAATAGGTCATTATCAAGGATTGAATAATAATATTCAAATTGATTTTTCTTCATTTCCTGGAGCTGTGTTAATTACTAAAAATTCACATTCTCATTTTGATGTAATAAGAGGAAGAATTTTTACACCTGATAATAATCCTGCTTATGGAATTTATAAAATTAGTGAAAATGATTTTTCGCCATTGATAGAGTCTGCAAAGTCAGCAAAAGGTTTTATAAAAGATACTAATTCCAACAAAATAACAGTTGGCTACAATATAAGTGAAGTCAAAGAACGATTAAAAAAAATTGGTGAAGGAATAATAAACAATACATATAAACATTTATTTATAATAGGAACAATGAGTTATAATATATCTCACAATGATTATTTTGAAGAATTTTATAAATATTTGCCTGATGATTGTTATGTAATATCATTTTCATACAATAAAATAAAAAATAATGTATGGCACATTAATTCATATTCAGATATGAATCTTATATATTTAATTTTGGATGAATTAAAAAGAATGGAAAAAATTGTAATAGGCAAAACGACAGTATTTATTCCACATTGTCATATTCAAATGATTTCGCATGCTTTTAATATGAAAATAATAGGTGTAAAAAATATTTTTCTAGGAGAATGCTGCCCAAACATTATAAATCCATCATTAATAGATGGAATGTCAAAACTATTTAAGATAAATACTATTAACAATTCAGCACAAAAAGATTTGGAAAAAGTATTAAAAATAAAAAGATAAGAAAATCGAAAATAAACAATAAAATATTTTGGAAATATACTATGACATAAAAATATCTGAAACTGATCTTTTTATAAACTTTCGTTTTTTCTATGTGAAGGTATAATTCCGAAATATTTTTTTAAATTATGCTTCAAAATATTTTATTTTTCTTTAAAAGTCAAAACAGGTTCTATTAAATTAGTTAGATTTTTGTCGTTAATAATAATATTTGCTTCTTTTTTTAGTATATCTTTAGCACAAAAAGCAACTCTTATACCAGCATATTGAAACATGCTTAAATCGTTAGCACCATCACCAACAGCTACTGTATTTTGAGGAGTAATATCCAACAAAGATTGAATTTTTTGAAGCATTTCTCCTTTACTTGAGGAAAACATCATTTCGCCACCGACAAGACCTGTCATTTTCCCATTTTTAAAATGTAATATATTGGAAAATTCAGTATCTAAACCTAATAAATTTTTTGCTGGAACAGTAGCTGATTTAAAACCACCGGAAAAACAAACTGTTTTATAACCTGCTTTTTTAAATTCAGATATAGTTTCTCTAGCTCCGGGCATGATTGGCAATTCTCTACATATTTTTTCAACTTTTGATTGTTCTAAACCTTTTAATAGAGCTACTCTTTTTGTTAAACTTTCAAAAAAATCAATTTGTCCAGACATAGCTTGTTTTGTAATTTGAGCAATTTCATCTTGCAAATTTAATTCACAAGCCAAAAATTCTAAAGTTTCACCATCCATTAAGGTGGAATCGAAATCAAAAACTGCAAGTTTCATAAACTTTCTTTCTTTGTTTTTTGTTTTCTGAGTTTAATTTGTCGCACTTTTATTTTTATATCTGCGGCCATTTTTTGCTGAATTAATTCAACTTCTTTTTTTATTTTTAAAACAGCAGCTGTAGGATTAACATTACTGTTTTTAATTTGCAATAAAGCTTCTTTTAATTTATTAATATTCGCTTCAGCTTCTTCTATAATATTAAATACCTCTTGAATTTCGGTTTTCGTAAAATTATGGGCAGACAAATTAGTTGTCAAAGAATTCATTAATTTATTTTTGAGCTCATTATGAGAAGCTGATAACTCAACTGCTGCTTTAGGTTGAGGAGCATTTGTATTTCCAAAAAAATTAAATAGTCCCATAGTTTATTAGTATCCTATGATATAAAGCATATCATTTTAATAAATTTTTGTCATTAATTATTTATTATTTACATTTCTTTACGTATTTTTTATAAAGGTAAATTAAAATTGTTTATTTCTTAATTAAACAAGGATATGTAAAGTATATAAACCTTTTCCAAAAGATTAATTTATAAAAGATATTAATAAAAAATAGAAAATAGGTAATAAAAAAATTGTATTTATGTGAAATTTTATATGTTTGTGTTATTGTATTAATTGTTCAATATGAACAAAATGAATACAGATTAAGGGGAAATAAAAATGGCACTACCAAATGTAGCATATTTTTCAATGGAAATGGCATTAGATCAATCTTTAGCCATATATTCCGGAGGTTTAGGATTTTTAGCAGGTTCACACATGCAATCTGCAGGATATCTTCAAATGCCGATGGTTGGAGTATCTATTTTATGGTCATTCGGTTATTATGATCAACGTATAAGTGAACAAGGAAATGTAGAAGTAGCTTATATCAGAAAATATTATGATTTTTTAACACCTATAGCAGCTTCTGTAGAGGTTGTAATTTTTGGTGAAAAGGTAAAAGTAAAAGCATTTAAAGTTGATCCGGAACTTTTCGGGACATGTCCAATATATCTTTTAACTACAGATATTCCGGAAAACTCAGAATGGGCAAGAAGAATCACTCATAAGCTTTATGATGGTGATGAAAAAATAAGAATTGCCCAAGAAACAGTATTGGGTGTAGCAGGTATAAGATTATTGCAAGCAATCGGAGAAAATTTTGATTGTATACACATGAACGAAGGTCATGCACTACCTGCAGCATTTGAACTTTTAAGACAATATAAAGGTGATTTAGCACAAGTTAAAAGAAGAACAGTATTTACAACCCATACACCTGTTGCAGCAGGTAATGAAGTTCACTGGGTAGATACATTATTGCAAGGAGGATTTTTTGCAGGTTGTTCAAGAGAAAAAGCTGTTGAACTTGGTGGAGAACATTTTTCATTAACAGTTGCAGCTTTAAGAATGAGCAGATTAGCAAATGCTGTATCACAACTACATGGTCTTGTTGCTAATAAAATGTGGGATTGGGTTGAAGGAAGATGTCCAATCAGAGCTATAACCAATGCTGTTAATCAACATTATTGGCAGGATAAGAGAATTGCTGAAGCTAAGACTTTGCAAGATTATTTAGATGCAAAAATTGAAATGAAAACAAAAGTATTTAAGTTTATTGCAAATAAAACAGGTACAAGACTTGATCCGAATGTTTTAACAATTACCTGGGCAAGAAGATTTGCAGATTATAAGAGAGCTTGGCTTTTGTTTATGGATATGGATAGAATTACCAAGTTACTTAATGATAATAAAATTCAATTGGTTTTTGCAGGTAAATTCCACCCTGATGATGTTATGGGTCGTGAAATGTTTGACAGAATTCTTCATCAATCAAGAACCATGAAAAATGTTGTTATTCTTCCGGGATATGAACTTGATTTAAGTGCAAAACTTAAAAAATGTTCTGATATATGGCTCAACACACCATTGAGACCATTTGAAGCATCTGGTACTTCAGGCATGTCTGCCAATATGAATGGAGCATTACACTTATCTATATATGATGGATGGGCAGTAGAAGGTACATTCCCAGGTATTAACGGTTATACTGTTGAATATCCGGGATTAGATGATGAAATTCCATGGGAAGAACGTCATAAAAAGGACTATGAATTCATAATGAATACAATAGAAAAACAAATCATTCCTACTTATTATGATAAGAAACTTCAATGGGCAAGACTTGTTCGTCAAGCAGTTAGAACATCAGAAGCATATTTCAATTCAGACAGAATGGTTATTGAGTATTATAACAGACTTTATAAACCTATTGCTCATGAAGATCCAAAAGAAGGTGGATTGGATAACAATTTTGAAATTACAGAAAATCCTAATTATGAAGCATGGACTTTTTCTAATATCAAATAAATCAAAGAATATATAAACATTAAAGCCCTAAAACTAGATTAAAAGAGGTTTTAGGGCTTTAAATATTAATAGAAAGAGGTATATTGATTGATTAATAAATACCTCTTTGCTTCAAACTAACATCATTTAACGCTATTGTTGAGACACTAATTTATCAGCTAATGGAGTTTCAATATTTCCATTCAGTTTTTTGCTGATTGATTTTAGATTTTCTGCTACTTTTTCACAATTTTCGTCCCATACAAAATATTCATTAACATATTTTTCAGCTTCATTTACATCTCTTGAAAGCTGGACTCTTATTGCTTCTGATAACATTTTTTGTGCTGCTGGAACAACTTTTTCAATGTTTATATGAATTTTTCCTTCATCATTAACTTCTATTGCACCTTCTCTAATCATAAAGTTAGTCTGCATTACCGAACGAACTCTATGAGCTTGAGATAATTCCGGTTTGGCTTTTAAGAAATTATCAGTAGCATAAGTTACAATAATTTGCTCCCTTTGTTCCGGTGTATACATACCTTCTTTTGTGAGCATATCCAAGAATGATATTGAACCCATGTCAGCTTTATGCTCTTCTATAATTGCTTCGTATTTACCAAGTTTTTCTCTTCCTTGAGTAGGCCCCAAAGAATGTGTATTTTCATGCCCGATAGTAAACCAATGATCAGCTTCAGGATTATATAATTTATGTTGAGCCGGGTCTAATACTGCATCAAGTTTTTGTTGAATTTTTTCAGGAGTTGTTCCCAATCTAATCTGTCTGTGGTAAACATTTCTTCTGCCTCCACCAATCGCTAAAGACATTTTGTCATCATTTGGAAGATTTTCTGCTAATGTGACACCTCCTCTATATGCTCCACAATCTCCTGCAAGCATAAGTAAATCAACATCAACCATTGTTTGTTTACTGTCACCTTCCGGCTTAATATTTTGTTCATATTGGTCATTAAATGGCATCATTGCAGCCATTTTAGGTAAATATTGTTTAATCTTTAATAAATCATCTGTACTTTCTTTATTTACTATACCAACCCTGCAACCGAGAGAGTCTTTTGCATACACCCTAATACCTGCATCTTCAAGCATTTTCGAAAGTTTTGGATTTTCTGAAATACTTGTTGAAAAAGTATCTTCATAAGATTCTCTTGTAATTGTGAATTCCAGTGGAGTATCCTGTAATGTTGCCCATTTTTTATCAGCTAATGCATCTGCCATTGGGTCTGCAACTCTTAACGCTTGAGCCTGTAACTTCATATATTCTGCAAAATCTGCATTTGTTGATGTTTCTGCAGCTTTATCAAGTTCATCTGCCATAGCTTGAAATTCTTCACTATATATTTCTGTATAATCAAGTGCTTCAAGCTTTTCTCCATTTCTAACAACTACAGAACGTTGATTAAGAATTTGAGCAACTTCTTCGTTTTCACCATT
>JAFQYI010000067.1 GCA_017406505.1 bacterium | reverse complement strand
TGTTATGAACAAGGTCAATAAAAAAGGATTTACAATTGTTGAATTAATAGTAAGTTTTGTTTTAGTAATGATAGTAATTATATACTTACTTAAAACAGTAGTTGTTGCAGTAAATAAAAATAATGATGGTATATATAAAACAGAGGATTGATTTTCTGAAAAGAAAATACCTTTGGATGATTTATGAACTATATTTTCCTCAAGCTTTAAGCCATATAAACTTTGTATAAAAGTAGTTTTTAATGCTAATAAAAATCTATTTAGATTGTAATCAAAATTATAAAAAGGAAACACCTCAAAAGTCTTTGTTACATTATAATTTGGGTGTCCAAGTTTTAAAATAAAAAGGTTTAAAAAATATAAAATAACTACATAAAAAATAAATAGAAGAAAATTTTTAATTGTTTGTTTTTTTCTTATAAATAAAAATATTATTAAAATAAAGCTTGTAATAAAGGTTATGATTGTTGTTCCTAAGTTAAAAACTGTAAGAAGAGATAAAATAAAATAATCAATGTTTTTTATTGGATTATCATTTTTCCATAGTAGTAATACATAATATAGTAATAAAGTATTAAAAAAGGCAGTATAAATATATAATTCATAAATTACCGAAAAAGTAATTGTAGACATTGAAAGTCCATAAATTAAGGCTAAACAAAGTGCTAAATTTTTTCGATTAGTTAATTTATTAACGATAGAATAAACCAAACAAACAGTACTACTGCCTAATAATGCTTGCAGAAAAAGCCCTCCCACTCTTGTAGAATGAAATAAAGCAGTAAATAGTAGCCAAAAAGGTTTAAGAATAATTACTATACAGGGATGCTTAAAAACATTTACAAGTGGATAATAATTAGATTTTATAATTTCATATACAAGCCTACTATCACTATCAAACAAAATATCCCAATAAGTAGCAATAATATCATTAAAAAAACACAAATATATACCAATGGTAAAATAAAAAATTAAAAAACAAAAAAACAAGGATAATATAGAATGTTTTTTTATATAATCAATAAAATTAATAAATAATTTTTTATTATCAAATTTTTGCAATTTATGCCCCAATTTTTTATGCTAATATGATTAAATAAATATTATATTATTTATTTAATCAACTTTTTAGTTATATCTTCCGGATTGTATATCGCTGAATCAGATGTCAGATATATTTTATCTGCTTCTATATTTAATTCTGCTCCAAAATAAGTATTTAAAATTGTTCTTAATACTGTTACCGGTGTCATCGTTGAATAATAATTATCATACGTTTTATCATAAGTATATATTGCCATAAAATTACCAAATCTTTGCTCTGCATGCTTCATATCATCTTTTATACCTTGCGAATTTGTTCGTTTTCCCTCAAACGTCAAATGCAATGAATGATCAGATGTTATAAAAATTACTGCTTTTTTATCTTTTTCCAGTATATTATTTATTACTTCCTCTATTTGGCTATTTACATATAATATTTGTTCCTTTAATGCCGGTTCATTTATATAGGTATATACAATGTCTTGTTCTGTTACGTTAGTGTTTGTTTTATTTGTTACTCTATTTCCATTTCTGTCAAAAACAAACGGAAAATGAGGTGCTAATATATGTGCAAAAACTAACCTGGGTTGTTTTATATTTTGTAATGATATATTTTTTAAATTGTTAAAGCATGTTTTAACTTCATTGTACTGATTTGTATTTTCATCAAAACCACTCGTTTTTATTATACTTTTTTCTAATATTAACTGTGATATAGACAAAGAAGATGCAAATATATTATTTAAATATATATGATCAACATTGTTTGGATCCTTACATAAACAAGAATGAGAATTTAAGAAAAATATTTCGTATCCTCTTTCTTTGAAGAATTCAAATAACTTACTATTTTTATATAAAGGTTTCACGATTGATAAATATTTTGCTCGTTCAATATTTTCAGGTACATTTAAATCTTTTAAATATGAGTAATTAACAATACTTGGTAAAGACTGAAATGTAAATGCATAATTTGAATGACTCTTATCTACAATATAAAATCCTTTTTGCTTTAAAAAGTCTATGAACTGCTTATTATCAAAATTCATATATTTTTCTGTATTATTTGCATTTGGATATGCATCTGGTATTAATATATAAACATTTGGCATATTTAATTGTATTGGAACTGTTGCTTGTATTTTATTATTATTATCTTTTATCATTGTTGATATATAGGTTACTACAGCAGTACCTTGTGTCAAAATTAATGAAAGCGATAAAAATATTGCAAAAAAGTTGATAACTTTTGTATTTTGTTCTGAAACTTTGTTTAATAATAATAATACAAGAATTGATAAATATGTAAAAATAAATATTCCTATATATTGTATAAATACGGTTTTATTATTATAAACAGTATCTTGGTACAAAATTATTCCCCCAAATGCTAAGAATAAATATGTCGCCAATGTTATTAAAAAAGGATTAGTTTTGTTTTTTAATATTTTTTTCAAAATTATATACAACACTGAAAAAGCTGAACATATTACCAACACAACCAATAAATATTCTAACAAATTTATTTCATATAAATTATGAAAATATAAAAATGTTGGATAATATGCGAGTATAAGATTTAAAGTAAATAAATATGAATTTTTATCGTTATCTTCATGTTTTGAAAGTTTTTCTCTTAATATTGGTATAAATATTAATGAGGCTAATACTAAAAGCAATATTTCAACCCCAACTAAAATTATTATACGAACTGGAGAAATTTTTAAAACATTATATTTTATAGACAGATTACTGATTTTACCATCAAATATTCTATTATCATCAAAACCTTTTCCAACAGTAATATGACCAATAACAGGATTAAAATTCATACTATCAAAATTTTTTAAACATTTATATGTTTTTTCCGGTGTTCGTAAATTTGTAAACAGTTGTTTATTTTTAATAAAAATTATATTAAAATTATACTTTTCTCCTGTTTTTAGAAATTTGTTCATAGAAGGTAAAACAATACTTCCAAAGTTATTGGCAGCCTCTTTATCTGTCCACAAAATAACAGGGTGAAGCTGTTCATCAAGTTCAACTCTTACTCCGTTATTTGCTTCTGCTGTTTGAAAAAGATTGGCATATTGAGAATATTTATTGATTACAAAATCAAAAGAAATTTCAAATTTATTTATTAAATTAGGTTTATCAAAATTTTTGACATAAAACTCTTTAGGATTTGATAAATCTTGATTTGAAGAATTTTTATCATAGGAAATATTTGATTTTTTAAAGGAATATATATTCTGATAAATTAATCTATCATGAAAATATATCAATAATGTACAAAAAACAAATATCAATAGAATAATACTGCAAGAAAATTTTTTATTACTTGTAGTTTGACCAAATATATCTTTGATTTTTTCTATCCCTTTATTAAGAATATTTTTTATATTAAATTTTGAAATTATTAATAGCAATAATGATAATATAAAAAGACTTATTATAACTTTTTGAGTTATCTTTATAAACTTATTTATTTTAGGCGAAAGTTCTTTTGAACAATATTTTAAATTAATATTTTTTATCTCACCGTTAAAAAATCTTTCAGGAAAAAAACCTTGTCCTATAAGAATATTGTCAATAGAAAAATTCCCTAACGAAACAAAAGTATTATATATTTTACCATCAAAATCAACAGCAATTTTATTATTCCAAATAACTATTTTTATATTATGAAAAACATATGGTACAATTTTACCGACATCAATGCCTGTCAAATTTTGATTTTCATCAGGGAAAAGTAAAGTTCCTGTTTGGCTATCTTGATTTATTTCAAATCTTATACCTTTATTTATATAATCAGTTTGAAAAAGATTACCGTATTTGTTAAAATCATCAACCTTAAATTTAAGAGATATTTCTATACATTTCTTAGCATTCGGATATTTATTAATATCAATATTTAATTTTTTAGGTTCTACGGACTTATTATAGTTATAACTTGTCGATCTTAAAGATTTAATTAAATAGATATCATTTTCTATGTGATTTTGAAAATAATTTAAAATCAAAAATGAAACCATTAATAAAATAAAATATAATACGGTTATATACTTTTTCACTATTTTTCCCCAGACATTAAATAAACTAACTTAATATTAATAGATAATATAATTAAACCAATAAACATTAGCACAAACATTTTATTAAAACAATAAAATGTTTGTAAAAACATAATTATAAAATTACTAAAAATTCAATATAATTAAGCACCAATAATTTCATTTAATTCAGCAACCATTGCATCAGCATCAAAACCGTGAACTTTTGCACCGGCTTCTAAATTTTCGAACTTAGCGGCAGCACAACCTATACAACCCATGCCATATTTAGCAAATATTTCTAAAGTTTCAGGGTGATGTTGTACAATATCAATAATACTCATATCTTTTGTAATTTTTGTCATAATGTCCTCTTTTCAACTTGATTCTTAAAAAAAAATAATTAAATTTGAATTACAATATAAATTATACTACAAAGGAGTTTAAAATGGAGTTTTTTAAATTAAATTTTATGAAAAAATTTAATGAAGTTATGCCAATAGGGCTTTGTAATCTAGGATTATCCAAAAATAGCAAGATTAAAACAAATAATAAATATAGAAAAAACAGGCATGGATATCCTTGTTTTTTCCAGATAAGTAAAGTATTACCAGTAGTTAATTAAAACTATTTTAAGAAGGAGCATAAATTTTTTATAAATAGAAGTCTATTTTAATAAATAAAATAGACTTCTGAAATTTTATTAAAAATTAAAATAGGGTTAATAATTTATGCACCAGGCACAAAGAATGGAGCGATTGAACCTACAAAATCAGCAGCTTTGCCCAAAAGATTTCCCGTAGAATCAATTATTTTTGAAGCACCTTCCGTTCTAGCTTCAGTTTTCTTAGCTTTGGCTTCAGCTTCAGTACCGACATGACCCTGTCTAGCTTCTAATAACATTTTCATATGATTTGTATAAGCTTCATCAGATTCAAAATCTTCACGTTTACAATCTTGGATTTCTTTATCAAGGACTTTTAACCCTCTAGAATAATCACTACCTTTACTAAAGGAAATAGTATCACCGTCCATATTATTTTTTTTACAAAAGGCATCTTTAGAGGCATCAAAATCAGAATCTGTAGTTTGTTTAATTTTAGTATTATTGATAGGATTTTGAGTATAAGAATTTTGTGTATAATTAAAAGATGAAAGATTATTCAATTGATTAACAGCCATATAAAAATCTCCTTTTTTGGTTATACTTATTTAAAACTTTTAAAATTTAAGAATTGATAAAATTTATAAAATATATTAAATTTCTGTAACATGAGCTAATAAAAATATAGTAGATTTTATTTTTTTTATTGATATAATTTGTGTGAAAGAATTTAATTATACAAATCGGGACGTAGCGCAGCTTGGTAGCGCACTACCTTGGGGTGGTAGGGGTCGCAGGTTCAAATCCTGTCGTTCCGACCATTTGAATTAAGAGCCAGAGACGATTTCAGTCATGTGGCTCTTATTCTGTGTCCATTTGTGTCCACTCCTAAATTGGCGTCACCATGTTTGCATTCGAACCAAGTAATGTCATAGCATTTTCCATATCTATTGAATCAAAATGGCTATATCTCATTGTTGTTTGAATAAATTTATTAACATTATCTTTTTGAACAACAACTAGTCAATATATCTTACTGTGTATGTACGTTTAACCGATTTTATTGTGTAAATCGTAAAAATTCATCTGATTACAAATATCTTGTTTCCAGTTTCTACAAATATTAAAAATTTTCCAAAAATAAATATAGTTTTTTATTTAGAATGAAGTTTATTTTTCAAAATATATAAATCATCTATGTCTTGGTTCGATAAAAATGCTTGTTCATTAAGTATTTTGGAATAAATATACGTTTTTGCATAAGTCTCAGCTGTCTCTAGTTTGAAAAATGCGTTCATTAAGTCATCTCCACCTACTACAATTCCATGATTAGCCATCAAAACAGTATCATATTCTTGAAATAATTTTGATGTATTTTCTGTCAGTTTCTTAGATGATGGCATTCCGTATTCTGCAACAGGTATTTTTCCAAAATAAAGTATATTTTCTGCAATAATAGGAGCTGATAACTCTTTTCTACAAGCTGCAAATGCCGTTGTAAATGGTGCATGACAATGAATAATTGCTTTTATATCTTTTCTTATTTTATATATAGCTAAATGCATAAATTTTTCAGAAGATGCTTTTTCTTGAGAATTAAATTCTTTTCCCTCCATATCAATTTCAACAATATTATTTTCATCTAAAAATCCTAATGCTGTTCCTGTTGCCGTTATATAAACTTTATTTCCACTTCTATAGCTAATATTACCAGATGTTGCTGAAGTTAAATCTTTTTGATATAATAATCGCCCAAGTTCTATAATTTTACGCTTCACTGTAATTTTTCCTTTTTATAATTATAACAAATTTTGTACATTATCACAATGAAATTTCTATAGTTTTATAATAAATATTTAAAACAATTATTGTATTTTATACAATTATTGTTTGTTTGTATTAAAATAGAAGTATAAAAATAATTTATTTATGGAGGAATTATGTTTGAAGACTTTATTGCTACGCATGGTATGTTAATATCAGGAAGTATTTTAATTATTTCATACATACTTATCGCAAGTGAAAAAATTCAAAAATCAGTAGTAGCTCTTGTTGGAGCTTCTCTAACTTTAATGTTTGGTCTTTTACCATTTCATGGTTATATAGATAGTCAAACAGGAAAGTATATAAAAGATGTCTTTGGATATATTTCTTTTGATGTTATTTTCCTCCTTATAGGAATGATGATTATCGTAAATATTGCCAGCAGAAGTGGTATGTTTAAATGGCTTGCATTACAGGTTTTAAAATTAACAAAAGGACACCCAAAACTTGTTTTATTTACTTTAGCTGCCTTAACAGCAATTTTGTCTGCATTTCTTGATAATGTAACAACTGTTGTGCTTATGATGCCAATTACTTTTGCTATAGCTAAAGAATACGATACAGATCCTGTTCCTTTTTTAATTTCAGAAGTTTTGGCATCTAATATAGGAGGAACTGCTACTTTAATAGGAGACCCTCCGAATATTATCATTGGAACAAGAGCAGGATTATCATTTATGGACTTTGTAAATGAATTAACATTAATTGTTGCAATAATTTTTATTTTTGTTATTTCAATTTTAATATTTCTATTTAGAAAAAGTATAAAAACGACACCTGAAAAAATGGCTTATGTTGCAAATTTAGATAATTCCAAAACCATTGAAGATAGGGGATTAATGATTCGTTCATTGATTATTTTGTTTCTTGTAATAACAGGTTTTGTAACACATGATATAACACATATAGATGCATACGTATTCGCATTAACCGGAGCAAGTTGTTTATTACTTTTTGAAAAGCCAAAAGAAATATATAAAGATGTTGAATGGCTAACAATATTCTTTTTTGTAGGCTTGTTTATAATAATTGGAGCATTTGAAGCAAATGGAGGAATCAATTTCCTAGCAGATAAATTAATACAATTAACAGGTGGAAGTATCAAAACAGCTACGATGTTTATTTTGTGGGGATCAGGAATATTATCCGGAATCATTGATAATATTCCATATACAGCAACTATGGCACCATTAATTGATCAAGTTCAGCATACAATTCCATATACAGGTACAGGTCATAATCCTTTATGGTGGGCTTTATCATTAGGTGCTTGTTTAGGTGGAAATTTAACAATAATTGGAGCTGCCGCAAATGTACTTGTTAGTGAAACGGCAACTGTAAAAGGTTATCCAATTTCATTTTTTAGATTTATGAAATATGGAATGCTTGCTACAGTCATATCTCTTACTTTAAGTTCTATTTATTTATATATAAGATATTTGCATTGAAAATAGTAATAAATATTTCGTTTAAATAATAGACATAAAGAATTTGTATTTTAAAAGTAAATATAAGAGAAGGTTATTACAGTGAAAATTAATTTTAGATAACAAATAAGATTCTGTAACAAGTTTTTGTAGACCTTGATTTGAGAGATTAGAACAATTGTTCTAATCTCTCTTTGAAATCGAATTTCAATTTTGTATAAGTATAGTTTTATTTTCTTGTAATATCCTTTGAAATGATGTCTAGAAGTCTAAAAAATAGCTGATAATTCATTTGTTTAATATTTTTTTTGTTAAGAATAAAAAATCCAGTTTAACCATCAATCCGAATTAAAGTCAGATAATTTACAAATATTTGAATGGTATCTTATAATAAAAATAAAAAAATATTTGCATTATTTTTTTTTTCGTATATAATAAATATATTGATATTCCTCAGTAGCTCAATGGCAGAGCATTCGGCTGTTAACCGAAGGGTTGTAGGTTCGAGTCCCACCTGAGGAGTTTTTTATTACGATTAAGTCCTTTGGCGAATATGTCAAAGGGCTTTTTGTACTCGTAGTGTATGTTTTCGCCCTCTATGGTTAAGTTCTGAAGTACATAATTTATAAGTTCACGCTTTTCGGTGTAGATTATCAGAGAGATTAAGAATACTACCCCTGGAAGTTTGAGAGAATTCTCAAACTTTTTAAGTTTTCGGGGAAAAATTTCAAAACTTAGTGATACAAATTCTTAAACTCTCTGATAATTCATTCTTAAAATTACTGATGTTAGACTGGTTTCTCTCAAAATGGAAGTGTTTGAGGGGGAAATGTGTTGTTTTGTGTCCAATTATATCTGAATTTTAAGCAGAAAATTTTATAAAACTGCTTTTGAACACCTTTTAAACGCAACTTAAACATGGCTTGAATTTATTCTTTGACAAAAACCTGCTATTTTCTCTCAATTCTGCTTAAATCATAGCTTTGGGGTACAGTTCAGCCGAAGTAACACGGAGTATAGCGAATGTAATTTTGCAAAGCAAAATAAAATGAGCGCCTACGGAGTGTGAAGCAATAATCCAATTCAATTTAGAGGGAAATCGCTTCCCTGACTTTATTTCTTAAATATTTTTCTAAATTTATTCCAAAACTTGTATGCGACTTTTCTAAAACTTGATGTAAAAAATATACTTCCAGATAATTCATTCTCAAAGTTAATGATACTAATATTTACCCCAATTTTCTTTTAAATGTCCTGCTTGCAAGTGTTAATGTTATTGTGGCAATTATTATTAGCGGGATTATATTTGCAATTACATCACTTATTCCCATTCCTTTTAAGAATATTCCACGTGATAGCACCATGAAGAATCTTACAGGATCTAAGTATGTTAAATACTGCAAACCAATCGGCATATCTTCAACAGGTGATATAAATCCCGATAACAGTACAGCTGGCATCATAAAAGTCATCGCAGATAGAATTGCTTGTTGCTGCGTATTGCTAATAGCTGAAATATATAAGCCAACACCGACAATTGCAAGCAATGATATTGTCATAGAAAGGAGGAATAAAGCTACTGAACCTACAAAAGGAATTTTAAAAAAGACTATAATTATCCCTGTCATAATCATTGTTAAAGTCATTGCTATGCATAATGGTGGAATTGACTTACCGAGTAAAATTTCAAAAGAAGAAAGAGGACTGACTATAAGTTGGTCAAAAGTCCCCAATTCTCTTTCTCTTGCAATTGAAAGTGATGTTAAAATCAAAGTCGTTACAAGGGATAACATAGAAACTATAATCGTCAAAATATACCATTTGTATTTGAGATTAGGATTAAACCAATTTCTTACCGTTATATTGAGACCCGTATCAGGGTTACCCATTAAATCATTGCTATAACCTGAAATTATTTGTCCTGCATAACCGGCTCCAATTGCGGCAGAATTTGTCTGTCTCCCATCTGAAACAACCTGAACAATTGCACCTTTTCCTGATTTTACTTTTCTTGAAAAATCGTTCGGTATATTCAAACCGATTTGAACTTTTTGAACATCAAAGTACTTTTTAAAATCATCTTCATTATCAACATAATAAAAACCTCTAAATCTCGGTGAATACTCAAATCTGGAAATTAGTTCTCGGCTTTCAACACTTTTTGAACGGTCTAAAATTACTGTATCAATATTTTGTACCTCCATTGTTGAGGTATTTGAAAAAATTAGAAGCTGCATAAGTGGCATACCGATTATTATGCCTTTTGTTTTAGGATCATTCCATATAGTTATAAATTCTTTTTTTATTAATGCCGCAACCCGACGTAAAAATTCTCTAATCATTTATTACCATCCAATCTTGTAGAAGTATTCATATAGACAGCAATGAATAATAAACAGCCTAAAATTGTCAAAAATATTGCATTTGCAATTACTATTTCCGGAATAGTTCCTGCCATAAACTCACTCTCGATAAAAGAAACATAATATCTTGGAGGAATAATTCTTGTTAAATGCTGGAAAAACTCAGGCATTGAATTTATTGGATACATTAGCCCCGAAAGCATTAAAGCAGGCATAAATCCCAAACTCATTGCAACCATACTTGAAAGAAACTGATTTTTTAATTTAGAAGATACTGTTAAACCTATCCCAAGGGAAGTAAAAAGGAAAAGTCCGCTTACGACAAACAATATAAAATAGTTCCCTCTAAAAGGTATTTTAAAAATACCGACACACAGAAAAACATTAAAAGCCATAGACATCATTCCCAAAACAAAATAAGGAATATATTTTCCTAATACAATATGGATTGGTTTAACTGATGTTGAAAGAAGTGCTTCCATTGTCCCGCGTTCCCATTCCCTTGCAACGACAAGAGAGGTAAGTAGAATTCCGATTAAAGTCATTGTTATAGCAATAGAACCCGGAACAATAAAATAATGCGAATTTAAATCCGGATTATACCATGTTCTTGATTCAGCAGTAATTAAAGGCCTTTTTATATTTTTTGAAAATTTACTTGAAGAAAGCCATTGATTAGCAATTGTTATGGCATAACTTTGAACATAATTTGCGGTATTTGTTTCCGAGCCGTCAGTTATAACTAATAAATCAGCCTTTTCACCTCTTGAAAGTTTTGTAGAAAAATCATTTGGTATTACAACCGCACCTTTAATTTTAGACCTTAAAACGGCGGTTTTAAGATCTTCCATATTGTCATAATTTATTGAATTAATATATTTACTATGCCCGAAAGACTTAACTAATGTAGCAACTTCAGGTGAATTATCATCATTTTTTACACCCATTGTTATTTTTACGGAATCAAGGTTTATTCCGTACATATAAATCATTATTGATATAAATGGTAAAACAAAAGCTATTATGATACTTGAAGGGTCTCTCAATATTTGCTTTATCTCTTTTTTTATTAAGGCTAGTAAAATTTTCATTTATCAACCTCGCTTTCTTTTATAAGGTTTATAAATGCCGTTTCCATATCGTTTGCACCTGCTTTTTGTTTAAGTTCTTCAGGTGTACCAATCGCAACGGTCTGACCTTTATAAAAAAGACTTATTCTGTCACAAAATTCTGCTTCGTCCATAAAGTGTGTCGTAACAAGGATTGTTACTCCTTTTTTTGCAAGTGATGTAATATGATTCCAAAAATCACGTCTTGTCAAAACATCAACACCCGAGGTAGGTTCATCCAGAAACAAAACAGGAGGATTATGAATCAAAGCCGCAGCCATTGAAAGTCGTTGCTTTAAACCCAACGGCAATTCTTCAGCAGGACATTTTTCATATTCTTTTAAACCAAATACTTCTATTATTTCATCAACTTTTGCTTTACGTTTTAATATTGAAATGCCATAGACAAGTGCAAAAAAATCGAGATTTTGTCTGACAGTTAAACTTCCGTAAAGTGAAAATTTTTGAGCCATATAACCAAGATTTGAACGTGCTTTTGCAGGGTGTTTGATAATATCAATGCCCATAATTCTTGCTGTTCCTGATGTTGGTTTTGCAAGTCCGCACATCATTTTAAATGAAGTTGATTTTCCTGCCCCATTTGGGCCTAAAAGTCCGAATATTTCGCCTTTTTTAATTTTAAAAGTATTATTTTTAACTGCATAAAAGCTTCCGTATCTTTTTTCTAAATTATCTGCTTCAACAGTTAATTCAACGTCAGGTGCTTTATAATCATAGTTTTTAGCGATTAAAGATTCTTCTTTGTTATACCCGCCCATTAAGTCAATAACTTTATTTTCAAACTCTTGTGGTGTATGTGCAAGGTCGTGAGGTTTCCCCTCGTATATAACTTTCCCTTTATCTAATACAACTGCAGTATCAAAGCTGTGAGCCTCATCAAGATAAGCAGTTGACCATAAAACAGTTGTTTCAGGAGATATCATATTTCTTACCATTTTCATTAAATCCCTTCTGGAAATCGGGTCAACCCCGACAGAAGGTTCATCTAAAAGTAAGAATTCAGGATTCCCAAGTAATGTACAAGCAAGACCTAATTTTTGTTTCATACCGCCGGATAAAGCACCTGCAAGTCTGTCTTGAAATGGAGCAAGTGATGTAAATTCAAGCATTTTTTCAAAATCATGCGGAACTTGTTTTAAATCAGCATATAGATTTAAATTTTCAATGACCGTTAAGTCTTCATATAAACCAAATTTTTGTGGCATATAACCGATATGCAGATTTAATTCGTTTTTTTGAGTTTCAGGGTTAAACCCAAGCACATCTATTTCGCCCTCACTTGGTAATAATAAACCTATAATAGTTCTTAAAAGTGTGGTCTTTCCTGCTCCGTCAGCACCAATTAAACCTGTAATTTTTCCTTTTTTAATATTTAATGACAGATTATCAATAGCAACGGTAGAACCGAATTTTTTTGTTAAATTATTAATTGTTACCGTCTGCATTATTGTCTTGATTATCCTCTGAAGTTAAGTCTACTTTTATTGTTACAGGCATACCCTGTCTTAAAAATTCATCTGTATCATCAATATAAACTCTTATACGATAGACTAAATCTGTTCTTATGTCTGTTGATTGAACTGTTTTAGGTGTAAACTCGGCAACAGGTGAGATATATCCGATTTGACCTTTGTATTCTCGTTTTTCTCCTGTTTGAGGGTTCACTGTATCTGTATATACATTTACCTTTTGACCGTATTTGATATTGCCTAATTCTTTTTCGTTAATATATGCTCTAACCCAAACAGGATTAGTTTTTGCCATTGTATAAACAGGCTGACCTTTTTGAACATTACTTCCGGGTTCAACGACACGAACCATTATAGTACCATCTTCAGGGGCATAAAGTTTTGTATATTTTAATTGGTTACTTAAATAATCTTTGTTTGCAACTGCAGCTTTATAATCTGCATTTGCCTTATTTTGTGCGTTATACAACGATTCAACTTCTTGTTTAGAAACCGTATCATCAACACCTAAAGGTGCGTATCTGTTATATTTATCAGTTGCATCTTTTTGAACAGCAAGAGTTCTGTCCACTTCTGCAGTTGCCCTTTTGAAGTTTGCATCATAATCGGATTCATCCATAACTGCAATTAATTCACCTTTTTTAACTGCATCCCCTTCTTCTTTCAGAAGCTTTGAAACCAAACCGGGAACTTGAAAAGACAAGTCAATTTGTCTTATTTCAATATTTCCGTACAAAGTGAGTTCATTTGAAGCATCTTCCTTATTCATCTTATTATATAAAAATACGCAAATTCCGACTATTAAAACTATTAAAATTAAAGCTATAATCTTTTTCTTCTTATTCATCTTTATTTACCCCTATAACTTACCGCCAACGGTTTTATATAATGTATAATAATTAACTAATCTTTGAGTTTTCGCTTTGGTTAAATCCATATCTTTTGAAATATACAGGTTTTTTGAATTAAGGTATTGAGATTTTGAAACAACCCCTCGATTTAACATTTTTTCTGCATTATTAAGATTTTTTGTTTCAAGTAATAATTTATCTTTTGTTTTGTTTTCAACTTCCGTATCATGTTTAACTATACAAAGTGAAGTATTAATTTCTTTTACGGCATCTAAATCTGTTTGCCTGTACTGTTCAATAAGTTCTTCATACTTTGCTTTTTGATATTTTAAATTTGCAATTTTTCTTCCGCCTGTGAATAAATCCTGCGTTGCACCTGCAACCAGTGCTGCTAATGAAGTTTCCCAAGAGAAAAACGAACCCGGTGCAATAGTATTAAATGCCCAGACACCCGTTATGTTGAACCTTGGCAAGAATTCTTTTCTTGCAACACGAATATCGATTTTTGCTTTCTCAAGTGCAGTTTCTGTTCTTTTTACATCAGGTCTTGAAAATATTACATCTGATTCTATTTCACTCGGGATAATTTCGGAATATTCAAAATTATCAATAGAACCTCTTTCAATATCATTTGCACTTTCAGTACTTCTGCCTATTAAAACTGCAAATTGCATTAAAAGTATTTCTCTTTGTTTTATTAAGTTTTCAAGTGCTATATTTGCCTGTTCAACATTACTTTTGGAATTGTTTAGTTGAGTTGTATTTATAACCCCCTGAGAAAGTTTTTTGTTATTATCATTCAAAATTTGATTATAATTTTCAACAATTTTTTCTTGCTCTTCAATTAATTTATCGTATTCAAGAATATTTGTGTAAACTGTTGCAACATCTGTTAATAATGCTAAATATACAGACTGTTCATCAAATTTACTTATTTCATAGGTCTTTTTAGCACTTTTGGTTTTATCTCTGTTTTTTAGGAGAAAATCTGCCTCATAATTTACAATAAAGGGTAAAACAAAGTTGTTTTTTCTTATATTACTAAAGGCAGGACTTATTTCAGGGACATGTACCCCCAAATAGTTTGCAGCAACACTTAAACTCGGCAATTCTTGAGCTAACTGTGTTTTCATACCCTGTCTGTATTCTTCTACCCTTATTGTTGCCTGTTTTGCATTGTGGTTATTATCTATTGCTTCATTTACATATTGAAATAAATAATCATCATTGAAACGAGTGAAAAACTCTACATTCAAATTATTTCTATCAACTGCAAAACAAGGAGTAAAAACAAAAAGAGACAACACACACATTATTGTTAATGATAATAAGGTAATTTTCTTATTCATTTATCTCTCCAGCTTATTTTAAATGTTCTTGTATATAAATTCATGTATTATTTTAATTATATATTTGAAAATTTTAACATAACTATAATTAATTATCTAACTTTACAGTAATTTTCTTAAAATTGCAATTATTTTACAATAAGACAAAAATATTTTATCGTAGTATGATAGGTAATTATAGAAGGGAGAACATTATGAAAATAATTGACTGCGAATTTCACTATTACTTACCTGAATTAATGGAATATCTATCCACAAGAGATAATGCAATGAGATATTATCCTGAATCTAAAATTCTGGAAGTGAGAGATAATGTTTTTGCTCATTTTGACGGGGTTACAAATGAATATCCTGTTATTGATGAGCTAATGAATTTCGGAGCAGAAAGAGTTGCCGTAATGGACAAAAACGGTATCGATGTCGCAGTTATGTCAACATCTCCTGCCTTAGAAGAATTGCCGGAAAAAGAAGCAATATATTTTGCAAAGAAATCTAATGATGCAGTTGCTGAAATTATAAAAAAATATCCGAATCGTTTTCTGGGTGCTGCAGTTTTGCCAACACCCTATGTTGATGAGGCTATAAAAGAACTTGAACGCTGTGTTAAGGAATTAGGTTTTAAATATTGGCATACACATTCTAATTATAAAAATGAACATTTATATGAAGAAAAATATCTTCCACTGCTGGCTAAAGCAGAAGAATTGGGCTGCGCATTCTATGTTCATCCGCAAGCCTCTGATGATAAAGATATGAAAGATATGGGTTACGTATATTCTTCACCTGGACTAGGATTTGGATTAGATGCTATGAAAACATCATTAAGGCTTATATTAAACGGAACATTTGATAAATTTCCTAATTTAAGAATGATTCTTGGTCATTTGGGTGAATACTTCCCATTCATAATGGACAGGGTTGATAATCGTTTTGAGTGGATTAAGGATGATGAAGTAAAAATGAAACATCCTGTTTCATATTATTTTAAAAATAAAAATGTTGTTGTAACAACAAGCGGTAATATGTCTAAACTTGCTTTTGAATGTACAAAGAAAGCTCTTGGCATAGATAGTATCATTTTTGCTTCTGATTATCCTTATGAATGCTTGTCTGAAATGATGAAATATATGGATTCTTTAGAATTAACCGAAGAAGAAAAAGAAAAAGTATTCCACCTGAATGCTGAAAAGTATATTTTAGGTAAATAAGATCTTACTTATAGGTTGGTTTTATTTCAAATAAAGTCGACAATAACAATTGTTAAAACCACTCTTGATATTTAGGTAAATGTTTGTCATTGTTTGATTAAATTTTCTCATTTTGCAAGCACAGACAAAGTCATGTGCTTCATAACAGATTTTCAAGAAATTTGCACCCTGTTCAATAAAGTTTAGGTCTGCTTTCTCATAAGCCGTTATATTGCTTTGTACGGTTAATAAATCCTGTGTCCATTGATTATGTCGTTCTTGCCAAAAATTTTCCGATATTTTGCCGTCTAACTTGTCTAAATAGAGTGTATCAATTCTTTCTTTTAATTTTTGCTTTTTAACATTCAAACTATGGATTTGTTGCTTGCTATATTCCTGTTCATCTTTGAAACTTTCTTTTAATACCTGCGTTAGCCCTAATATGATATGTTGTTATTATATTATAGTAACTTAAACCAATTCTTCTCAAATTCTATAATTCCATCTTTTCGGAGTTTACTTAATTCTGTGGACATTGCACTTCTTTCCACTCCTAAATAATCGGCTAAACTTTGTCTGTCATATTGGATATAAAATTCTTTTGATTTGTTTTTTATTGACTCTAAACTTAAAAAAGTAAGAAGTTTTTCTTTTGTTGTCCTTTTTGACATACATTCTATTTTTTGAGTAAGATTGACATTTTTGTTTGAAATTATGAATAAAAGATTTTTTACAAGTTGTTTATGAAAAGTGCAGCAATTTTCACAAGGTGTACTTAATTTATTTGAATCTAAAAATAAAACTTGACTATTTTCTATTGCTTCAACATTAAATGAAGAAACTTTATTTACATATGCAAATGCTTCACCAAATATTTGTTTTGGTTGAATTACAGATATTACAGATTTATTACCTATGTAATCATATTGAACAATTTGTAAATTTCCCTCTATTAAAATACCAAATTTTTCAAGTTTCTGTCCTTCTGAAATGACAGTTTCACCCTTATTGTATTTTTTTATTACCCCTCTTAAACACCCAAGCATTGATGACAATTCTTGTGTTTTGATGCCTTTAATTAATATGCTATCTTTTACTTTTTCAAGATCTTCTAACATAATAATAACCTCGTTGGATTTCCAACATACTTTTTAATAAATCTAATATAAACTGAAAATGTAATCAAGTAATATTTAAAAATAAAGGAGATATTAAGTATGACAGCAATGTTTTGTTTTC
>JAFQYI010000066.1 GCA_017406505.1 bacterium | reverse complement strand
AGCATCAATGCTTACTGGTTCACTTGGAATGCTTCCAAGTGCTTCTTTGAGTTCTGATGGACCGGGAATGTTTGAACCAATTCATGGCTCTGCTCCCGATATAAAAGGACTAAATATTGCAAATCCTATCGCAACTATTCTTTCTGCAGGTATGCTTTTAAAATATGGATTAAAAAATTCTGAAGCAAATAATGATATTGAAAAGGCTGTTAAAAAGGTTCTTAAAGACGGTTACAGAACAAAAGACATTATATCTGATGGTATGAAAGAAGTTGGAACAAAAGAAATGGGTGATTTAATCGTTCAATACTTATAAACAAAAAACAGACTTTGGTTTTAATACTAAGGTCTGTTTTTTTGTTTCAATTATATACTGTAGCAGGATTAAATACTAAACAAATACCTGTATAATATAAATGTGAGTTTGATAAACGTCTGAACACCGTTCGGGGTTGCGAAAAGAATTTTTTCTTTTTTTGAAGTTCAGAATTGATTATCAAACTCATTCTATTTTATTAAAATAATATTATCTATGATAACATAATCGTAAAAAAGAGTTGATATATAATTGTATCAACTCTTTTAATAACAAAAATCAAGTTTATGCCGGCTCCGACCTCCACTTGTCATGCCGGTTCCTTTGTTAAAGCCTCCTCCAAATATATCCGTACTATCACCCTGTAAACTAGGGTCAGAATATATTGAGGCTCCACTCGGTGGCTTCGTCTGAGGACTCCCCATCGGTTTCGGCTTGATATATGGATTTGCTGTCGGACTATTATAATAATTTGTATTTAGTTTCAACCGTTCTTGATTTTCCCTGCTGAACGGATTTATATTCTCTTTGGCTCCGGGAGGGGCGGCTAATATATTATCTGAAAATGCCGAATTTCCAAATTTACTGTCTAACAATCGAGAAAAGTCTTTTAAGCCAAACGGATTGTTCTCCGAACTTGGTATTCCTCCTGACGATGTCGGAGCCGTTGCTTCAAAACTACTGCTTTGAACAAAAGCCATTTTACTACTCTCCTCGTATGTTATCTCTCTATATCTCTATAAAGATTTTTTGAACTTAAAAATTGTCTTTTTAAAACAAAATATTAAGTTTTGTAAACCATGTGTAATCTTGTAAATAAAAGATTTTTTGAAAATATGACTTTTTTAAAATAATCGTTAATACATTAAATAAATGAAATTATTTACATAATATTGAATACAATCTTTGTAAATCAGATAATCAAGTAAGAAGATGGGATAAAAGAGGATGGGTATGTATAACGGAGTTTACCCTGCATATATAAGACCATATACACAATTTAAACCAAAAGCTCCTCAACGTAAAAATGAAGAGGAACAGAAAAATGGTGCTTCTTCTAATCGAGAAGATTTACAAGAAAGAAGTAATACTCAAAATACAATTAAAACAACCAGTTATCAACTTCCAGGATATAGTGGTTTTCGTGCTCAAGTTCAAAAAAGTAACCCTGTTCAAAATCCTAATGCACAAAATATAAACGTTTCTCAAATTATTACTGATTTTAAAGGCACAGCAAGTGCTGTTGGTGCTCCAAAAGAAGTTATTGATGAAGTTTTTACATACCTTGATTTAATTCAATCTCAAGCTGTTAAAGAAAATCCTAATAAAAAAATTATCCAATCTAATTTAAAAAATGCTTCTCAAGTTTTAGACGGTTATATTTCACAAACGCTTAAAACTCAATCTAATGTTGTTGAAAATTGGATAGATGCTTTATTTTTACAAAATATTGATTATAAAGCTGACCCTAGTGCGATTAATGAAGATTTAAAATTACATCTTGAAAAGGAAGAAAAAGAAACTAATGCTACAGTTGTTGATAATACTCAATTATCCAATAATCAAAACCTTATCTCTGAAGCAAAAAATACAGAAATTTCATCAAACAGAAATTATATTCCTCAAGATGAAAAAATGAAAGAATTGTTTTTAAATGCTAAGAAATTTATTAAAGAAGATAATTCAAAAACAGCTTTAATAGCACTAAAAAAAGCATTAGATTATGCATCAGAAACCAATGATGTCAAAATGCAATCAGTTATATATTTTGAAACTGCTGATTTATACAATAAAAATGGTCATTATGCTCAAGCATTAAAAGGATATAAACTTGCTGCAGATATGGCTGTTGATGAAAATTTAATTGCTAAATCTTACATGAAAACAGGTAAAATTTATGATGATGCTGGATTAATTGAACCAGCAAAACAGCATTGGTTTTCTGCAATAGGATATGCAGGTGAAAGTGAAAATCTTCCTCTCCAAGTAAAAGCATTAAATAATTTAGCAGATATTCAAAGCGAAATTTTTGACAAAAAGAATGCCTACATTTTTGCTAACCTTGCCAATAGTATTGCTGAAGAAACTCAAGATGAAAAAGTAAAAGGATATTCATATAAACGTTCCTCTCATATAAGTGAATATCTTGATGATAATGCTAAAGCATTACAATATCTTAAATTATCGACTAAAGCTTATACTAAAGCTCAGGATAATAAAAATATGATAGAGAATTATATCTCAGCAGCCGATATTATGATGAATGTAGGAAATTCTCTAAAAGCAAGAGCATTACTTGATAAAGCATATTTAACTGCTGTAGATACAGATAATAAAGATGCTGTGAGTGTTATCAGTAGTAAAATTGCTAAATTAGCTGCATAAACAAACTATTTTTCACTTATTTGTTGTTCTGTATGTGCTATTGGATTCATCATATTTGTCAAAATTGCCATTGAACGTGGAAAATATCTTTGCAGAACAATCGTTCTCATTGCAATTACATCCGGTTCTTGTGGTTGTAATCCATTTATAGCATTTGATTCGGCAACCGTTTCTTTTCTACCTTGTTCAGGATTGCTTTCGGGACTATTTATAAAATAACTTATATACTTTTCTTCAAAATCAGGGAAAGCTTTTATAAATTCTGCTTTTTCTTCAATATATGCTTTTCTGAAATCTTTGTCATCTGCAATAACATTTCCCTTTTTAACGTGTAATAAATTATCATCGTCTTTAACGTGTATTGCATCTTTACTATGACCAAGTTCATGATTAATTACAAAATTATCTGTTTTACACATCAGAAAATCAAATACTCCTAAAAAGGCTGAATCTAAATCATCTTCTAAAGGGATAATTTCTTTAATATTATTATCTAGTGTCAATAAAGTATCTGCAGGTAATGTATCAAACAACTTTTCTGTTACATTTTCATCAGAAAACTTTCTTGATTTATGGTCCATTAATTTGATAAAATCTCTTGTATCCGAACTTTCTTGAAATGCACCATTTTCAATTGGGATTCTTTCATTTTTTGTATAATCTGTTACAGCTATACCATAACGTTTTTTTTCAATTTTATATTTGTTGCCGTTAATTGTAGAATAAGTTTCATTTTCGTTTTCTTTATCATAAGTTCTGTCAATAGTGGACAAAACGTTACCATCTTTATCTGTTATTTGACAAAACATTCTTTTGTGTGATTCTGCTTCATCAGTTTCATAACGATAGGTGGTTTTTGTTCCATCTAAAGAAACTAAATTTCTTTCTAAAACTATTGTTCCATCCTCTCTTTTATATGTTTGAGAAACAATAGTTTTATTACCATTGGCATCTGTTTCTACAATATCAAATACACCCTTTAAAAATGGTGATTTTGTATATTCTTCAGTCTTTATAACTTTGCCATTATCATCTTTATAAATGGTTGTTTTAGATAAAATTGATGATTTTCTGGGATTTAATGGATTTCTTTGAATTGTTTCTGTTTCCGTATTGTGTTCATAATCCTTTATATACTTTATACCTATATTTGAATTTTGAGCAGATATTTCCATTACTTCAGATGAATCTAATACACCTTTATCATCAAAATTATTTTTAGATATACGAATAACTTTTTCAGAAGTTTTAGTATTATCATATATTGAGATATCTCTATTCTTAAAAATTTTTGACAACTTATTTTTTAAATCGTCTTGTTGTAATTCTTGATAATGTTCTGGTACTTCAAGTGAAATATTACCCATATTAAAACCAGATGGTTTAGACCCTTTAGGTAACACTATAGCTTGAGGAACATAAATTTTATTATCAGGAAGAAGAATTTGTGAGCCTCTTATGTCCGGTAATTCAAAACCACTTTCAAAATTTTGTGCTTGTTTTTTAACTAAATCACTATTTTTTACTTGAATATTAGGTTGAATACTATTTAATTTTACTTTTGACGATATATCCATTTCATTATTCTCTATTTTTATAATACAAAATTATAATTATATTTGCTATTTTAATTCAAAAATATTTACATATTTATAAATTAAATTATCAGAATTATCCCCTGAAATAGATTTATAATTAAGTCCATAAAAATATATGTTTTTAATTTAACTATATAATAATTGGGTATTTTACTTAGTTTGAATATTGTCCTCTAAAGGGTTGATTTTTAGCAGAAAAATTTATTTTTGACTTCTTATAAGCTATCATTAAATAGTAAATCAAAAGGGGTAATATCATGATGTTAAAAGGAGGTATTGATTATTTTGAACCTGGAATGCGAAGCACTTTACGTGCTATGCATTTACAAATGGAAATAGTAGGAATTCATGCTGAAAATATCAATGGTTTTGATAAAGTTGGCTATCAAAGAAAAGATCCTGTTGTTTCTTCTTTTTCAGAATATGTTGGTTTTCATGCACTATCAACAGCCATTGATGATCAGCCTGGTAGAATATCAATATCTGAAAACCCTTTGGATTTAGCATTGTCAAATAAGGGTTTTTTCCAAGTTTTAGGCAAAGAAGGTATAAAATTAACTCGTGATGGAAGATTTCATTATGATAAAGACGGTAATCTTTTGACTTTAGAAAATGAAAAAGTAATGTCAAATGATGGTACACCAATCGTGTTACCTTGCATTCCGGAAACGCCAAATGATATAGTAATTGATTTATCAGGCAATATAAAAGTTGTAGACCGAGAAAATAACAAAGTCGTAAAAGTTGGAACATTATCCGTAGTGAGCACAAATGGTGCTGCTGTTCTTGACCCTGGTGTAAGACAAGGATTTACGGAAAATTCAAACGTAATCATGAGTGAAGAAGCAATGAAGGTATATCCTGTTCAGAAAAATTTCTCAGCAAACAGACAAATGTTTCAGCAGTGTTTCAACTTGGTTTCAACGGCTGTATCAAGATTATCACAAATGTAGAGGTAAATAATGGCAACATTTCAAGGAATAATCAGAAAAAATATAGTTAATGCAAATGTTCAATTTGAAAAATTGGGTCATATAACCAATAATATTTCAAATCAAAACACAACAGGTTATAAAGCAGTTAGATTTGAACAAATACTTTCGGAAGATGGGTACTTAGATGGTATCGTAAGAACAGACCATCGTGCTTCACAATTGATGATAACTGATAACAAATTCGATTTTGGTATTAACGGACAAGGTTATGTTCCTGTAACATCTCCAACAGGAGATGTAAAATATACTCGTGATGGTTCAATGAAACAAAATAAAGATGGGTATTTGATTACTAATGATGGTTACCTTATAGGTGATGGAATAAAATTGCCGATAAATTATGATGATTTTTGGATAAAAGAAAACGGTGATGTTATGGTTTCTCAAAAATTTGGAGAAAAACCATATAAAGTTGGAACCATTCCTTTAGTTAATTTTCAAAATCCGGAAGGATTGAAGGCTGTTGATGGAAATAAGTATATTCCTACTTATGATTCAGGTGAACCTGTATTATTGATGAACCACGACAGAATTCAACACCAAAAATTGGAAACATCGAATGAAGACGTAGTTGCAGATACAAATAGAGTAATGAGATTAAATGCTTCAATGATTGCAAGTTTTCAAGTTCTCAAAGTAGTTAATGATATGTATGACAAATCAATCAGATTACAAAATTAATAAATAAAAAATAGAGGAAATATGTTTACACCAAAAACTTCATTAGACAAATGCAATTTAATGCTAGATTTAGCAGCCCACAGGCAAAGAGCGTTAGCCGGAAATATTTCAAATATAGATACCCCCGGTTATATAAGAAAAGATGTGGATTTTTCACAATATCTTGGCAGTATGAACAGTCCTCTTGAAACCAAATTGTCAGAAAAATTAGGGCCATCAGGAATAATTCAAGACAGTCAAGGAAAAGTAGATTCTGTACACGAATTATCAGAAATGCATAAAAACGCAATTATATACAAAACAGCCGTCAAAAGAGTAACATCAACTTTAAGTGAACTTAAAACAGTAATGAATGTAGGATCATAATCATGACATTATTAGGAGCATTTGGAATAGGAGAAAAAGCCGTAGGTGTACATGGCACACGTATGGATATTGTGGCAAAAAACATTGCCAATATAGATACACCAAATTATGTAAGGAAGATACCTGTCATTAATGCAACAGATAATATTTCTTTTGCAGGATTACTGACAACGTTTAAAGATGATATGTTTAGTTCTGCGACAGTACCATTTGTAAGTGGTGGTGTAGCAATGTCAGGTGTTGTAGAAGACCCGACTCTGGGAGATAGAATTTATCGTCCCGGACACCCTGATGCAGATGAAAACGGATATATAAGAAGTTCAAACGTAAGTCCAATGGTAGAATTTGCTGATGCAGCAATAGCACAAAGGGCTTATGAAGCTAGTTTAGCCATAATGAAAATCACAAAAGAAATGGTTGATCAAGCTATTCAGATAGGTTCTTAATTATAAGAATTTGTAAAAACATGACTTAAAAAAAATTTTTATTAATAAGATAGTAAGAAATGGGATAAAAAATGTTTTCAGCAAAAATACAAAGTTTAATTAATGAAGGAGGAAAAGATGCAGCAATGACAAGGGCTGCTCAACTCGTTCATTATGTAAATAATTTCAATAAAAATATAAATAATATAACCTCAAATGAAGTTAAATCACCAAAATTTGCAGATGTTTTACAAGAAAGTATAGATGATACATACAGGTTTAGAGATATAAATGCAAATAAAAGAGTATTTGGAACGCTTGTAAAACCAACAAATACAAAATCAGAAGATAAAATATATTCCAGACAAGAAATATCAAATATCATTTCAGAAATATCCTCTAAACATGGGGTGAGTGATAAACTTGTAAGTGCTTTAATAAAACAAGAATCAGGATTCAATCCTACAGCAGTATCAAAAGCAGGTGCAACAGGTTTAATGCAATTAATGCCGGCAACAGCGAAAACATTAGGAGTACAAGATGCAAAAAATCCCGTACAAAATGTTGATGGAGGAGTAAGATATTTAAAATCAATGATAGAAAGATACAATGGAAATCTTATTCTTGCCCTTGCAGCATACAATGCAGGTCCTGGAGCAGTAGATAAATATGGAGGAGTTCCTCCGTATAAAGAAACTCAAAATTATGTAAAAAACATTTTAGCAAATTACTTAAAAAAATAAAGGGATAGAAAATGCTTCAAAATAGATTAGTTCCAAACATTGATGTATTTAACAAAATTGAACCGACAAAATATACAGATATGGGTACGCACGGATTGCGATTCAAAAGTGTAGAACAACCTGAAACAACCGATTTTAAAGCAGTATTATCTGGACTCGTTGAAAACTTAAATAATGACATTCAACAACCTGATGAATTATTAAAACAACAAATGATGGGAAATCAAAACGTAGATATTCACGATGTAATAATAGCGATAAACAAATCACAAACAGAAGTACAGCTTGCAACAACTGTAACGACTAAAATCATTCAAGCTTATGAAAAAATTATGCAAATATCAATATAATTAAATATTAAAATATAGCCCATTATATAAAAAAAGAGTATAATATTACGGCAAGTGAAATTGGCATAGGGATATGGAAAAATTACAGGAATTACTAAAAAATAAAACAGTAATATATGCAGCCATAGGTGTTGTTGTAGTTTTGCTGATAATAATTATAGCAGTTGTCATTTTTGCAGCATCAAAACCAAAAGCAGAAACTCAGACATACGAAAAAGTTATAAAAGAGCCATTTATATTATTTACAACTGATAATGTAGGAAAAGCAATTGAAGTACAAGCACTTCTTGCAAGGCAAAATATAGAAGTTAAAAGAACTTCCGAAGGTTCAAAAACAACACTCATGCTTGAAAAATATAAACCAAGCGAAAGAGATAGAGCTTTATTAACAATTGTTTCAAGTGGGTTGATGGATTCATTGGTAGGACTTGAAATTTTTGACAAGGGTGATTTTACATCTACAAAGGACGACAAAAGGATAAGACTCGCAAGAGCAATCAATGGAGAACTTTCAAGGTTAATAAGAAAAATCCCGCCAATAGAAAATGCATCTGTATTTGTATCAATTCCTGAGCAAACAATGTTTGCACAAGATAAAAAACCAATTACGGCAACAGTTCAAATAGTAATTCCTTCAGGAGAGCGTCTTGAAAGGAATAAAGTTAAAACGATTGAAAATCTTTTACTTGGAAGTATTTCAGGTTTAGTAGCAGAAAATATAGCAATAACAGATACAAATGGTAATGTATATACAAGTATTGTAAATGCTGCAGATGATCAGCTTGCAAAATTACAAGAAAATGACCAATATATGCAATCAAAGGTATCATCACAATTAGATAGACTGCTTGGAAAAGGTAAGTACGTTGTAACAGTGAGTACTTTTTTAAGACAGGTACCATTAGAAAAGAATACGATAACTTATGACCCGAATAGTAAAACAGCTATGACAGAGCAGACATTTAGTGAAAGTTTGGGAGATAAAACACAAGACAGTAATGCCGGATTAAATGCAGTGAGTGTATATTTACCAAACGGACTGCCTGCATCAGGAAGTGATTCTTCACAAAACAGAAATTATTCAAGAACAGCAAAAGAGGTTCAATACGGAATAACAAAAGTACAAACAAGTGAATACAAAAAGACCGGAGTAATAGAAGATATATCAATAGCAGTAACAATAGAAGCATCAGCAATGCCGGCAAATTTAACGTTGGAAGAATTAAAAGCATTAATCGCAGGAGCGGCATCACCAAAGGTATCAGCAGATAATGTATCTATTGCTTATGCAGATACTATTGACCCATATCTTGTACAAGACAAGCCTGTAAATCTTCCAAAACCTGATGAAAGTGGTAATCCTTGGTGGCTGACGGTAGTGATAATAGTAGTAGGATTATCATTTGGATTTTCATTTGTATCTAAAAAATTAAAAGAAAAGGCAGAAAAACAACAAAAAGAAGTAGAAATGCTTAGACAAAAATCGGCAGAACAGGAAAAACAATTGAGAGATATGAATTTAAAAGCCTCTCAATTAGTTGAAAAGCAGGCACAAATAGCTCAAGGGTTAATGGAACAGCAAGCATTATCACAGCAAGTAGTAGCACAAATAGCAAATCAACAGACAATGGCAGCGACAGCCGCTGTTCAACAACAAAATGTACCGGTACAGCAGCCTGTACAAACTAACGATAGTTTGGAAGATGTATTGGAAGATGTTCGTTCCGATATATCGCAAAGTGATGTTGAAGAGTTAAGTGAACAAGTAAAAAGCTGGATAGAAAAATCATAAATAGCAATAGAGATATAGTGTTATGGTAGCAGAGGGATTTAAATATAAAGAATTTGCCGAAGATTTATCAGGTCAGGCGAAAGCTGTTGTACCCACAGATATATCAAAAGAAGACCAAGAATATGTGTATAATACTGTACATAATTTTTGTTTTGTAGCAGGAGAAGCACTAGCAAATGATACGGAACATCAATATACAGTTGATCAAGCATCAATAATAACACAATTTATAGGTGAATGGTCATTTCATAAATCGTTAGATATAATTCGAGGAAAAATTCCACCACAACACCGTGATTCAATAATGCAAAAAATTGCATTTACAATTTTTGAAATAGCAAAACAGGCTATTTTCAAGAATTTACCACAAGACCAAATGATAGGACTTGTTGAACATCACGTAAAAAAAGCCTATAATGAAGCATTGGTAGAATTAACTAAAAGAGGGATTTTATCACAAAAGCAGGCTCAAGAAGCAGCAAGTCAATCTAATATTGATGATATGGCAAAAGCTGATAATGAAGCATTAGATCAAGCAAGCGACCTAAAAATATTAAAATTAGCAGCATTTGCACTAATAGCAAAAAAATTACCCAATGATAAAGTTACAACAATATTAACAAAGTTTTCGCCATCAGATGCAAATGTTGTTTTACAATACATGCAGCTTGAGGATTTAGAACAGAAGATAGATCCTTCATTGTTACAGCAATGTTTACAATATTTTCAATCGACGATGCCGAAACAAGAAGGTTTAAGTTTACCAAAGTTAATGCGACAATTCGGAAAAAATGTAAAATCTGTGCCAAAAGAAGCAATATATTCTATAATAGAAAAAGAAAGACCATTAATTTCGGAAATAGTATCAAATCCTTCCGGTTATGAAAAGTGGAAATTATCATCAAGCCTATTAGATGTTATATGTT
>JAFQYI010000065.1 GCA_017406505.1 bacterium | reverse complement strand
CACATGATGAATAATAAGGTGTTTTGGAGTTTCATCATCATAGAACCTTGCACCAACAATGCTCTCGTTATTAAATAGACCTCGAACACGATTGCTCTTCGCTGCAACTTTGATATAGTAAACACCAATAAGTGCACCTTGTATGACATTTGTTTTATTCCAATATTTTTGTAAACGAATTAAACTATTATGGTGACGTTTCATTCTTTCAACAGATAAATTGGCATTTGATGGTATATTGGGAAATCCCGGAGCTGTCTTACTCTCACGTTGTTCAAATGTTCCTTTAAGCTCTAATGTTTGGTTCATATACTATTACAACCCCCTAATTTTTCTTGATACTTGACTTTTTGATACTCCTGTCAATAATTCGATTTCTCTGACAGTAAAGCCTTTATCTTGTATGCTTTTAAGATCATTACAATCAATATTATTTTTATTCAAGGATGTATAAATGCGTTTTAAATAATCAAATTCACTATTTGGATCGCTAAAGGCTAAAGATGTTTTTATAAGATTTTTTAATTCTCCAGGATATGGAAGCTCTGTTGAAAAGCCTAATATTTTTTTAAAAAGTCGCATATTTCTTCCGGCAAACTTAAATTTATTTAAAAATTTATTCAACATTCTTTCAGCTATTTCAATGAGGTCCTCTTTACTATATTGACTAAAATTTATTGTTGTATCGAAACGTCTTATTAAAGCTTTGTCAAAAGCTGAATACAAATTAGTTGTTGCTATTATTATAATATCATCACTAATAGAATCCAAACCCTTCAAAACGGCACTTGTTGCTCTTCCCATTTCTCTTATATCATTGCTATTTATTCGATCAATAGCAATTGCATCAATTTCATCAAACAAAACAATGACATTATCAGGAGACGGAATTCTTTGAAGTTCAGAAAATAAAGCAGATATGTTCTTGGAAGTTTGACCAAGTTTACTGTCAATAATAAGATCAAAGTCGACCACATATAACTCTCTTTCCAAGATTCTCGCTATTTGTTTGGCAGTTTCAGTTTTTCCTGTTCCGGGCGGTCCTTCAAATAGAAACTTATTTACTCCTGCCCGATGCCCTATTGCATTAATAATACCAAGTACGCTATCTTTTAATGCATCAGGCAACGGAATTGATTCATTGCCAATTTCAACTTTTTTTAAGTACTTAAAATCATCTTCAATCATTTGAGGAGAGAATACATTTGCATTTGACATTAAGGACATTATATACTCGGATAGTTCATAATCTTTTATAGAATCGAAATATTTTGCTATTTCATATACTTCTTCTCTGAACGCAGCTTCATTTTTTTCTGCGTGATATCGTATTAAATTTATTACATTTTTTTTCTTCATGTTTCACCTCAATTTTATTATATACAATATGGGACATTATGTCAATGCTTTGGGACAAAAGTTAAAAAATAAGCTTTACATTCTTCCCTTGAGCAATATTCATGCTAATATAGAAATGTTAAAGAGGGTTAGAGTATGGCATTAAAATTGGAAGTTCAGGTTGAAGGTAATAAAATATATTCTCCATTACGAGATAAGTGGCTTGTATTAACTCCAGAAGAGCAAGTAAGACAAAGTTATATATGCCGTCTTGTTAATGTTTATGGCTACGACCTTGAACAAATGGACGAAGAATTAAAAGTCAACAACTCTCACCGTGGTCAAGGCAAGGCTAGAGCAGATATTGTAATTTGGAAATCAAAAGAAGATAAAAAGAATAATAAAGCAGCATTTATAGTTGTTGAGTGTAAGGCAGAAACAGTAAAGATTAGACAAGAGGACTATTACCAAGGAGCTAATTATGCAGCATGGTCTGGTGCAAGTTTCTTTGTAACAACAAACGAAAAAGAGACTAAATTCTTCCGTGTTGATAAAGATTCTATGCCAAAAGATCTTGATGAAATTATTGATATTCCTAATGCTTCAATTATTAATGACCAAAAGAAAGTCGATAAATTGCTTTCTCAAACTAAGGCTTTTTCAAGAGATGAGTTTGCTAAACTGCTTCAAAAATGCCATAACATCATCAGGAATAACGACAAATTATCTCCGGAAGCTGCATTTGATGAAATTAGTAAAATTTTGTTTATGAAAATAAGATATGAAAGAAATCCTGATGAAGAAGTCTTATTTTCTCTGGAAAAATTTCAACGAGATGAACAACAATTTGAGAAGAATATTAAAAAGCATTTACCGGCAGAAGCTCAAATTCCTTATATGCAGTATTTATTTAAAGCTACAAAAGATGAATTCGCTGAAGATAAACTATTTGATTCTTATGAAACAATCAAAATTAAGCAATACAGCTTTGAACAAATTGTTAAAGAATTAGAAAAATACAATTTGTCTGCGACATCTGATGATGTTAAAGGTATCGCTTTTGAACATTTCTTAGGAACAACTTTTAGAGGTGAATTAGGACAATTCTTCACTCCTCGTACGATAGTAGATTTTATGGTAGAAGTTCTTGACCCTCAAGAAGGTGAAACCATATGCGACCCGACTTGCGGTTCCGGCGGATTTTTAATTAAATCTTTTGAATATGTAAGAGATAAAATCGAAAAAGATGTTGAGAACTATAAAAAAGAATTAAAGGCTCAACTATTTGATGAAAAATATGAAAAACTTTCTGAAAAAGAACAGTTAGAAATTAATGAGAAATACAGCAATATCTTGAAAAAATTAAATTCAGATATTAACGTACCAAATAAATCATATTCAAAGCAAACTGATGCCGAAAAGAATAGAAGAATTTCAAAGCTTTCCTCTAGCTGTATTTATGGAACGGATGCCAACCCTCGTATGGCAAGAACTTCAAAGATGAATATGATAATGCATGGTGATGGTCATGGTGGTGTTCACCATCACGATGGTTTAATAAACGTAAATGGAATCTTTGAAAATAGATTTGATGTAATCTTAACAAATCCTCCTTTTGGTGCAAGAATTGAAAAAGATTATAAATTAAGCGAAACTGATCGTTTCTATGATGAAGAAAAACTAAAAGAATATGAGAAACGTTATGGTGAAGATTGTATTAAGCAAATCAAGGAACTAAATAAAGCTATTGATGACGGGCAAAAGATTCTTGATAGATTCGATTTGGGTAAAGTTAGTGGTTTGACAGAAGTTTTATTTATGGAAAGATGTTTAAAACTTCTTAAACCGGGCGGAAGAATGGGAATTGTTTTACCTGAAGGTGTATTAAATAATTCTAACCTGCAAAAAGTAAGAGATTATTTTGAATCTGAAGCTAAAATTTTACTAATTACTTCAATACCACAGGATGTATTTATCGCTTCAGGTGCAACAATCAAGCCAAGTCTATTGTTCTTTAAACGTTTTACGGAAGAAGAAAGAAAACAATATGCTGATGCAAAAAATAGAGCAGCAAAAGCTGTAGACAAAGAATTTGAACCGCAAGTAAAAGAAATTGAAGTAAAATATGCTGATGATAAAAAAGCTAAAACGAAAGCATTAAAAGAGATTGAAGTAAAAAAAGAAACTGAAATCAAAGAAAAAACAAAAGAACTTTTCAACTATGAAATCCCGATTGTTCAAGTCGAAAAAGCCGGAATTACAACAACCGGTGCAAAATGCGAAAATGAGCTTGAAGACGTAGCTAAAGAATTTAAAAATTACAGAGATTTAAAAGGTCTGTGGACTGTTAATAAGCCTAATATTTCTTATAAAATAAACGGAGACGAATTAATTAGAATAACTAACGGTGTAGAAGAGGTTATTGATGAATAATGTAACTTATCCACACCTTAAATTTATCAATTTTTCGGATCTCTTTTTGTGGGATTTTAAACGTTATGCCTCAAATAATATTTCTTCAACGAAATATAATATAGTTAAGTTGTCAGATTATATTCAAGAAGAAAACATAAAAATTAAACCATTTGAAAACCCAGATGAGAACTATGAAATATTAGGGGTAAATAATAAAACAGGATTGTTTGATGCTTATATTGAAAAAGGAAGTAAAATAAATCAACCATATAAAGTTGTAAAAGATGGATTTCTTGCATACAATCCATATCGTGTAAACGTAGGTTCTATTGGTTTAAAAACCGAACAACAAAAATATAAGTATATTAGTCCTGCTTATGTTGTTTTTAGCTGCAAAAAAGGCTTATTACCTGAATTTTTATATATATTATTTAGGACAAGTAAATTTAACGAATTAATTAGAGAAAATACAACAGGCTCAGTAAGGCAAACGCTATCGTTTACATCAATGGGTAATATTAAAATCCCTTTGCCCTCTGAAAACGAGCAGAAGCAATTAATCAAATTATATAAGCAGGTAGAAAATCAAGCACAAGAAAATATTAATCTTGCAACTAAATGTAAGGAAAAAATTGTAAATATTTTATTTTCAGAACTTGGATTAAAGCTAAATGATTATAGTAAATCTAATAAAACATTAATGTTCACTAATTTTAGAAATCTAAAACGTTGGGATTATGAATATAACAGATTCTTTTCTCAAAATATAATAGATTTTGGAAATAAATATAAAACTGTAAGATTTGGCAGTTGTGTTAATTTATATCAATATGGAACTTCTAATAAAGCTTCTAAAGCAAAAGCCGGCTACCCAGTTCTAAGAATGAATAATATTATTGATGGAGCATTGGATATATCAGACCTAAAATATATAAATACATTAAAAGAAAGCGAAATTAAAAATTTAAAACTTGAGAAAGGTGATTTAATTTTTAATAGAACAAATAGTAAAGAATTGGTTGGTAAAATGTGTGTTTTTGATAAAGATGGTACCTATATTTTTGCTTCTTATTTAATTAAAGTAAAATTAGATACTAATAAAATAAATCCTTATTATGTAAATTATTTATTTAATTCGCCCATATTGAGGACACAAATAGATGCAACAAGTAGACAAGTTACAGGGCAGGCTAATATAAATACTGATGAACTAAGTAATTTTCTTATTCCTCTACCACCGTTAAATATACAAAATGAACTTGTAAGTAAATTAAACAAGATTCGTTTGGAATGTGATAAATTACAGATGGATGCTATAAATAGTAAAACTAATTCTCGCAATGTTTTTGAAGAGGAGCTATTTAAATAATGGATAAACAAACTCTTCGATATACTTATCTTACATATTTTGCAGGTCAATATGCAAAAAAAGAAGACATGGACTATGAAGCATTAGTCGAAATGGCGGGGGACAATTATGAACTTTGCGCAGAAGTTATATCTGAATTGGTGAAAGAAGGATTAGTAGAAGGAATAGAACTTATAGAAACTAAAGCTGGTTATGCAGTTGGTCAATATCAAGGGAAATTAAAACTAACAACAAAAGGTATAAAAGAAATTTTAAACTTATTTCCTGACGAAAAAAAAGAAATAATAGATGATATAAAATCTGATATTGAAAATCAAAAGCATAAGGAAGTATCTCTCGAAGACATAATTAATAAAGAGAATGAGAGAATATCAAAATTATCAAAAAAGGAAAAAGTCAAAGAAATAAAAGAAAAAATACTTTTATTGTTTTGGGATTATAACATCAATACTCATAACTATAACGAAGGGAAAATATTACATTCAGAAATAAAATCAAAAATAAGAAAAATTGTTCAGCATTACTATGATGGTGCAATATCAACACTATCAAAAGAAGCAATAAACGAATTAAGATTAGAAGACTACATTAAATATAGATATGAAGACAAAAATTCAGAAATACAAATAAATACTTTACTCACTCCTAAAGGCATAGCACATATTAAAAATGAAAAAGCAAAGAAAGAATCTGAACTGAAAGATTATATAGAAAAAAATAACATTAAAATTCCTAATGAAGTTTTTAAAATACAAAATATTTTAACTGATATTTATGCCAAAACAAATACTGAACAATTGCAAGCTGCTGCTGAAGTGATGCAAAACTCTGGTATTCAAGCGACCATGAAAGCTCTCGAAAATGCTCCAATAAATCATATAATGCAAAATATAAACAAATATTACTCTCCGCTTTATAATGAAAGTTTTTTAAGCAATTATGATAAATTAGTAAATTCAATAAATAATTCTGCAAAAGCAATAAGTAATAACCTTAATCCTGATAAAAAAAGTTTATCTGAAATAATGAATGATCCACCTTCTAATTTATTCAAAGAATTAATTAAAAAACAAGAAAATAAATTAGAAAATTTTAAAATTAATAATGTATATATAGATAATTTTAAAAATCTAAAAAATATTAATATTGATTTTACCAATATAGACAAATTATTAATAATTATAGGTAATAACGCTAGTGGTAAAAGTAATATTATCGAAGCCATAAGTGCAATATTCAAAGAAGTTTATACAAAAAAAATTAGTAATCCTAATTTTCAGTATTTAATAGAATATAGTATTTTAGGGGATAATATATCTATAGGTCGAAATGGAAATAATATTGCATATACAAAAAATTTGAAACCAATAACTAGAAATATTATCATTCAAGAAGATCTTCTACCTTCAAAAATAATTGCATTATATAGTGGAGAAGAAACAAGGTTATGGGAAGAATATTATGAAGGTTTTTATTTGCAATATATAAAAGATTTGTCAACAGATACATATGATACTTTTGGTAAAAAAATGTTATATATAAATAAATATTATTGGAATATAGCATTACTAATATTATTATTATCCGATAAAGAAGATCATGATGATTTTATAAAAAACAAATTAGGCATAAATAAGGATACTGTTAATATAGAAATAGATTTTGACTTGAGCTTTTTAAAGAAAAATAAAAGTAAAGAACTTGAAGGATTTATAGATGAAATTAACCCTGAACGCATGGAATCCAAAAAGTACACCTTAAAAGAATTAGTGGAAATTATTAAACCAGACTATGATTCTGAAGAGCAAAAATACATTGAAAAATATACAGAAGAACAGTTATTTGAAATATTTGTTTATGCACATATGCCTAAACAACAAAAAATATTTAAAAATATTGGAATAAATTTTAATGATGGTCTTAATATTACTTCCTTAAGTGAAGGAGAAAAAAAATACATACTTATATATACAGTAGTTGAGATTCTTGCAGATGAAAAATCTATAGTACTAATGGATGAACCAGATGCTCATATTCATGAAGCAGGTAAGAAATTATTATGCGATTTATTTGAAAACTACAGCAATAAATATAACAGGCAAATAATTGTTACTACGCACTCTCCCACACTAACTCATTGCATAAAAGATAATCATATTATAATGCTTGAGCGTAGTTCAGGTTGCAGTTCTATAATTGATGTAGATAGAAAAACTAAAATTAAAAAACTGACGGGAGGTATTTGGTCAGAAGTTCAACAAAATATATTTTTAGATTCAACAAATCCGTTACTATTATTTGAAGGTGTAGGGGATATTAACTATGTAAAAAAAGCTATAGAATTATTTAAAGATGAATTTCCAAAATTAAATAATTTAGATTTCTTACCATTTGGTGGGGCACAAAATGCTTGTGAATTTGTCAATGAGATTAAAGAAATTGTAAACAAAGAAAAGAAAATTATAATGATTTTTGACAGAGATGACGCTGGGCAAGATGGAATGGGAAAATGCATGCCAAAAGGTTCTTTCAAAGGAGGTGTAAAAAACACAAAAACATATATAAATAAAGACAGTGGAATTATTTATCTTATGTTACCTATGACAGAAGAAAGAAAGTCAATGTTGTCTAAAGATGCAAAAGAAAAAGAGCTACATTTTTTGATAGAGGATTGTTTCTCAAATGATTTAAGAAAAGGTATCGCACAGGAATGTATTAATGAGGCAAATGGTTTTTTCAATAAATATACAAAAGATTTAAAAGATTACATAAAAAAAGCACTTACAAAAGAAGAATATCATACTTCAGAGAATATGTTTGGATTTAAGCCTTTGTTATTTAAAATTCAAAATATTATCGAAGAAAAAGAACCTTTAGAAAAAGTTTAAAATTAACTTGACTTCTTTATATTTTAGAGTGATGAATACGACACGTTAAAGGAGGTCGTATGGAAAAAGCCGGATTGAATATCAATCCAAAAGAATTAATAAATATGAAGATGCTTATTCAGAATATCTGCTGCTTTTTTAGCAGCATCTAATTTGCTTACAAAGGAGTTGTTAGGATTTTGCAAAGTTTGCCCGGCTTCAATAAAATCCATTGCGTCCTTGAGTTCAGAGTAATAATATTGCTCCTCAGGAGTGAGAAACGCTTTCGTACTCATTTGTTCAATAGTATTTTTAGCATGCTCATAAATCATTTTTATATATTCATCAACTTGGCTGCTATGAGTTTTAAAAGATTTATTTTGGCTATTATAATCGCTTTGCTGGTAATAATTTTGCTCTTTGTATTGTACCGGATTAGTTAAGCCATTTGGATAAGCATTAACGTATTGAGTTTGATAATTTTGAGGTTGTTGCATGTACGTTCTTTTCTGCATAACACATTGATTTGGTATGATATTTTGCATAAATCTACAAGTGGCTTGATGATATATTTTTGCCGTTTCAAGTTCTAAGTTATTATTAATTCTTTGTTGCTCAATTTGATAACGTTGAAAACTTAGTCTTTTTTTGTTTTCAATTTTTTCTAATTCAATTTGTAAGCTGTCTCTTTGGCTGTACATATCCTTTACCTACTTGCTTGTATTTATTAGTGTGTCTACTACAATTATTATTATTTACTATGTCTTCATGCCTCGCAACCCTTGTGTAACAAAAGATTTACAAAACTTCTTATTATATTATCAAATCCTATAGGATAAAAATAAGGTTACTACAAAGGTTACTGTAAATTATCAAAAAACATTATAAATGTGTTGCTATGCAAAGATTTCAATGCTTTCTTTCTCCTTTCACGCTAATGTTGTGTGTCGAAGGAGGTTTAAGTATGGAAAAAACAGGATTGAATATTACTCCAAAGGAGTTCAAGCAGTTAAGCAAGTGGTCGGAGAATATTTATAACACAGCGGTTGTTATTGATTATTTCGTAGCGAATCAGCCCGAGATTGAAGAATGCTACAATCTTGCACCGGTAATTAAACACTTAAGAAATGATGCAGATGTGTTGAATGCATTCTTTATAGACCACGAAAAAGATGTCGAAGTTTAAATGCCGTTTAAAAGGTGTTTAATCGGCGTTCAAATCGTGTTCACAAAATTCTTCGTGAGTTATGCCGAGAATTCGTTCTTCAATTTCTCTTATAACATCCGGAGTTAATCCTTTCGGCTTTTTCTCTTGGAGCTTTTGTTTTTCACTTATCACTTCATCCTCATAAGATTTAATCGGTCCAATCAGTTTCAGCATTTTTGTAACAGCGTAATATCTTGCAGGCTCGACTTTACCGTCATTCTCCATATCCTTCT
>JAFQYI010000064.1 GCA_017406505.1 bacterium | reverse complement strand
CTTATCTCTTCCTATATGTTATTTTTATATTATTAAGGAGGCTTCTATGACTGATATTATTGAAATTAATGATAATAACTTTCAATCTCAAGTTATTGATAATTCTAAACTTGTTGTTGTTGATTTCTTCGCACCTTGGTGTGGTCCTTGTAAAAAAATGGCTGATGTCATTTCTCAAATTGCTGATGAGTATAACGACAAAGTTCATGTTTGTAAGCTTAATACTGATGAAAGTCTTAAAACAGCTCAAGATTTTGCCATTAGCAGTATTCCAACAATACTTATTTTTAAGGATGGGGAACCAAAAGAAAGACTTGTTGGGCTCATGCCTAAATCTTCTTTAATTAAAAATATTGAAAAATATTTATAATTTATTTTTTATTTGACATATTCTAAAAAAAACCTGTATTATGTTTACAAGATATAATATGGGTTTTCTATGATTGATAACAATAACAATAACAGTAACAGTAACAGTAACAGTATAGCTTTCATTATTGGCATTATTGTATGTTGTTTATTTGTTGGCATGCTTTGTCTTATTTTATTCAAACCTTCTAATAAAATAAATAAAAATCAAACATATTCAGATAAGATAATTGAACGAAAACATTCTTCTAATAATATAAATTCTTTAAATATTGAAGATAAAATCCCGGTGTTCAAACCAGGACAAAAATTTAATTTTAAAATTACCAGAGATATTATTTTTTCAGGAAATTTATATGATGTTACATTGACTATAAAGCTACCATCTGACGTTCCACAAAGACAAAAAATATTAAGTTTATCAGTTAATCCAACTCCAAAAGAAATTGTTACGAAAAATGGCGAAAAATATGCCTTAATTTATATTCCCAGACCTTCAAATCAAGTTACAGTTTCTATAAGTGGTGAAGCCATGGTTAGAACTTATAATTTGAATATAGCTCAAAAAATAAACAAAAATATTGATACTCTTTTAACAGATGATGATATTTCTTATTATTTGCGTCCAGAACAAAATATTGAAACAAACAGTAAACTCATTAAAAGTGTTGCAAGAAAAAAAATTCCTACTGCAACCAATAAGATTGATACAGTAAAAAATATTTTTGATTTTGTCGTAAATTATATGACTTATGATTTTCGAGAAACAGGCAAGGATAAAGGAGCTGTTGCCTCTGTTCAATCAGGTAGAGGCGTTTGTGAAGAATTTGCCGATTTATTTGTAGCTTTATGTCGTGCAAAAGGAATTCCTGCCAGAGTTGTTGAAGGTTTTGATTTACCTTTTATTGATGATAGACGCGATAAGTTTGGTGGTCATGCTTGGGCAGAAGTTTATTTTCCTGAATACGGCTGGGTAACATTTGACCCTACAAACAATCTTTCTGATAAGATAAAAGAACATGCCAAAGATTTATCAATTTCACCTTACGACTTGTTATCCTATTTAAACAAATATAAATCTTATTTAATAATAGATGCGAAGAATGTTATTTCTAAATATGATGGTGAAGGAAATATTATAAGTAAAAATCTATATATTACTTATTACTAATACATAAAAAAAAACTAGTTAATTTCTAAGGGTTTTAACTAGTTTGTTTTTTATTTTATATGTTTTTAAGGTCATGTTTTATTTTTAATAAAACATCATCAAGTTTAGCAGGATTTTTTCCACCACCTTGTGCAAAGTTTGGGCGACCACCACCTTTACCTTCCGTTGCTGAAGCTATTTCTGAAACTATTTTCCCTGCATTGATTCCTGTTTTAACAAATTCTTCGGAAACCTTCACACATATTGAAAGTTGATTTTCATTAATTACAGATACAAGTACAATGATTGATGTTCCAAGTTTATCACTAAGTTTATCTACAGCAAACTTCATAAATGCCTGTGGAAATCCATCTGCCTTACTTACAAACAATTTTCCTCCATTTATATCTTCTGCTTTACTGATAAATGATTGTATTTTATCTTTAGCAGATTCTTCTTTCAATTTTTGTATTTCATTTTGAAGTTGTTTATTTTCTTCAGATAACTTTTCAATTTTGTCTAATACTTCTACTTGTGGAATTTTGAACTTATGAGCAATAGTATCAACAGTCTTTGCTTTTTGAGAAAGATAATCAAATGCCGTATTACCACAAACAGCTTCAATACGTCTTGTACCTGCTGAAATTGCTGTTTCTGAAAGTATTTTAGTTAATCTAAGTTCACCTGTAGATTTAACATGTGTTCCTCCACAAAGTTCTTTTGAAACATTCCCTATTTCAACCATACGAACTTTATCTTCATATTTTTCTCCAAATAATGCAGTTGCTCCGGCATTTATTGCCTCTTGAACGTCCATAACAGATGTCTTTTGCTTATGATTTTCACTAATCCATTTATTAATAAGTGTTTCAACTTTTTCAACTTCATCTGTTGTCATTGCTCTTGAAAATGAAAAATCAAAGCGAGTTCGATTTTCTTCAACTTGAGAACCGGCTTGTTTAACTTCGTTGCCAAGCACTTTTACAAGAGCTGCCTGTAAAAGATGTGCGTTTGAATGATGAATTGTAATATTTTGACGACGTTGCTTATCTATTACAGCAGAAACAGTATCTCCAATTTGAACTTCACCATTAATTACTTTTACTCTATGGACTGATAAATGATTAACTTTAAAAGTATTTAAAACAACAGCTTTGAGATTATTACTTTCAATTATACCTGTATCGCCGATTTGTCCACCACATTCTGCATAAAAAGGAGTTTTATCAAGAATAATATCTGTAAATCCACCTTCAACATCTACTTTTTCAACAATTTTTGCATCATCACATTCTGTTTCTTCATAACCTGTAAAAATGGTTGAACCAAATTTGTTTTCAATATTTACATAAACTAAATCATCAGTTAAGCTGATTTTTTGTGTAGCAGCTTTTGCTCTTTCTTTTTGTTCTTTCATCGCAATATTGAAACCGTCTGTATCAACTTTTATTCCTTTTTCTGCAGCAATTTCAACAGTTAATTCCAGAGGAAATCCAAAGGTATCATATAATTTAAAAGCATCTTCTCCATTAATGTTTTTACCTGTAGAAATTAAATCTTCAAGAATTTTGTATCCTCTGTCTAAAGTAACTTTAAAACGTTCTTCTTCTTTTTTGATAACATTTTTTATACGTTCTGCATTTTTTTCCAAATCAGGATATGCCATTTTATAGTTTTCAATAACAGTATCAACAATTTTATATAGAAAAGGAAGTTCTGTACCAAGAATTTTTCCATGCCTTAAAGCTCGACGCAAAATCATTCGCAAAACGTAACTTCTTCCTTCATTGCCAGGAATAACACCATCATTTATCATGAAGGTTACACATCTGGCATGGTCAGTAATAATTCTAATAGAGATATCTGTTTTTTCATTATTTTTATATGTTGCACCTGTTATTTCACAAACTTTATTGACAATTGGTATTAGCAAATCAGTATCAAAAGTAGAACGTTTGCCTTGAACAACCATTGCAATTCGTTCTAATCCCATGCCAGTATCAACATTTTTCTTTTCAAGAGGGAATTGATTACCTTCTTCATCTTGAAATAGTTCTGTAAAAACAAGATTCCAAATTTCGACCCATCGGTCGCATTCGCAAGTTGCAATTCCACAGTCATCTGAGCATTTTAAGTCTTCCCCTAAATCATAGTGAATTTCGGTACAAGGTCCACAAGAACCTGTAGCTCCCGGAGGCCCCCAAAAATTATCTTTCTTACCTTTTCTGATAACTCTTTCAGGAGCAATCCCAACATCTTCTGTCCAAATTTTAAAGGATTCATCATCGTTTTCATAAATAGTAATCCATAACCTTGAAGGTTCTAAATGAAGATAATTAGTAACAAAATCCCAACTCCAAGGAATAATTTCTTTTTTATAGTAATCACCAAATGCAAAATTTCCGAGCATTTCGAAAAAAGTATGATGACGAGGTGTTCTCCCTACATTTTCGATATCCGAATCTTTGCCACCTGCTCTTGCACATTTTTGACAACTTGTCGCTCTGGGTGGATTAAAAGGTGGTTTTTCTAAACCCAAATAATACGGTACAAACTGTAGCATTCCTGCCGTAGTTAATAAAACGGTTGGATTATTTGGTATTAATGAAGAACTTTCAACAACTGTATGTTGATGCTTATCTTTAAAAAACTTTATAAATGCTTCTCTTATTTGATTACCGGTTAATACTTCCATAAGAAATTCCTTTTTACTATCTTATGTTGATATTATACGACAAATATATTTCAATATATATTTTTATTTTATATTCAAAAAATCCCTATTCTATAATTAAGAAAATAATTACTTAAATTGCTCTTTTAACTCAGTTTTAACATCAGATAAAGGTCCTTTTGTAGGGTGAATTATATTTTTCCAATAGTTCTTTGAATATATTATTGGAAATTTTGGAAGCCAGCTCATTTTCATAAAAATTGATACTGTATCGACACCCTGTGATAACATCAATTCGTCAATAGTTTCTTCATAAGCATTAGATATTGATGAAAATAATTTTATTACATAGTCAGTGGTCGTAACAATTGAATAACCTGCTCCTACTCCTGTATTTATAAATATCTTTAATATTTTTACATGTTTTCCTTTTATTTGCGAAATATCTTCTGTTGGAAGCTTAATTTCTTCACCTTCTGAAATCTGTTGAATTTCAAACCATTCATTTTCATATTTTATTCTCATTGTTTTTGGATTTGGCATATATATAAATTCATATTTGTTATCTAATAACATCTTACCATTTTCGTTATATACACCGTATTTATAATCTTTATAGGTTAAAAATTTTTTCCCGAATAACGGCATAATTGCATTATATTCCGGTGGTATAATTGCTGTTCCTTGCCCATTATATAAACCGAAATCTTTATAGTTTCCCAATTTTACGAATTTATTAAAATATCTTTCGGCATGTGTATACTTTGGTTCTATTAATATTTTTCCATTACTATCAATAAGCCCGAATTTATTCTTTTTGTTTTGAATAATCCAAGCTTCATTATCAAGATTTATAACTTTTTTATAGATTGGTTTTACTACAATTGTTTCTTTATTATCCTTTAAGCCAAAATATTTATTATTTTCAGTAAAAGGTTTTACAATATTTGTTGTAACAGTTTCGCAAAAAGTACAATTTTGAGTTATTATAAATAATGATAATATAAATAAAAACTTTCGCATCATATACAAATGATAACATAAATTTTAATTTACTGAAAATTTTTAGGTATAGTTTACAATGATAAAAAATTTAAAAATAATTTCACTTTCAATAAGTTTCATTTTAATAGGAATTGTTGCCTTTTGTATAATTTTTTATACAGTTTTACTTCCTAAACTTGTTGCCAATCCTATAGTTATTCAACATCTTCAAAATGTTATCGAAAATGTTTGTGGTGTTGAGTTTTTGATAAATAAACCAGTATTAACAACTTCTTTAAAGCCTGAACTTGAATTTAAAGTTGAAAATATATTTTTATCTAAAAAAGGTAATGTAATCTTAAATATTCAAAATCTAGATACAGAAATAAATTTTTCTAAAATTTTATCTAAAAACATAACTTTGAAAAAATTAGGTGCTGATGATATTTATATTGATTTGAATAAATTTAATGAAATAACTTTCAAACAACAAGATAACAATCAAAATACAAATTCTAATTTTAAAATAAACTTTTTGAAATCGTTTCTATACATAAAAAAATGTGCAATAATTTATGGTTCTCCAAAGGGTGTTATTGTTAAATTTTTAGCCGGCAATATCAATTTAACACCTTCTGATGATAGAAAATTTTTACATTTTAAAATTCTTGTTGATACAGATTATCAAAATGAAAGACTTCGAGTATTACTTGCTGATAAAAATAACGTATATATCCAAAATAACAAGTTATATTTTGATAAATTTTTATTTAAAATTAATAATTCTGAAATTTTGTTAGATGGTACTGTTGATGAAAAAGGAAATGAATACTCTTTTATATTGAAATCAGATAAATTTGAAATCAAAAATGTTGAACAATTTATGAATACTAATCTTGCTATTCCTAATGGAAGAGAAATAATGAGCTGCTTTAAAGATTCAAAAGGTGATTTTAATTTTTATTTTAATTTTGATAAAAATGGCATGGACGGAAAAATCCAGGTTAATACAATAAAATCCAAACTTGTTCCTATAGCAGATATTCCTTTAACTTTAACTAAGGGAAGTATATTAATAGGAAATAAAGATATAAAAATAGAAGATTTTGAAGGTTTTTATGGAAAATCAAAAAACCAAAATATTAAAATGTTTGGAGAAATAAAAGATTATATAAATACAGTAAAATCTTCATTAATTATTACTGGTACAGCATATCAAGAGTTAGCAAAATATATATCAAAAATTTCCGGAATTAATATATCTTTTGTAAATACATCTAAAATTGGAATAAAAGTTGATTTTGATGCAACGGGAAAAGTTTTGATATCAGGTGGTGGAAAAGTTCCCAAAGGAAGCAATATATTATTTGATGGAGCAAGCATAAGTTCTCCGAAATATGATAGGGCTGTGGGTATTAAATTAAAGCTTATAAATCAAGACTTAAATATAAAACATATTAACTATTATATTGCTGATGAAATTAATCGTTATTCAAAAAGACCGAAACCTCTTGTTACAATTAGAGGTATGATAAATGCTTATACCGGTTATGTAAAAGAATTGGAATTTGATGTTCCAAATGCATTACCAAGTGAATTTTTTAATATTTTAATTGGTCAAAGAATTTTAAGAAATGGTACTTTTCAAGGTTCATTAAAATTTATAAATGGTAATATTCCCAAAATTGACGGTAAAATGATATTAAAAGGTGTAATTATCGCAGGGCAGCGTTTTTTAATAAAAAATGCTGAAATCTTTGCAGATAAAAATTTAATTCATATCATTTCTGATGGAAGTATAAGAAGAACAAAATATAAGTTTGATGGCTCAATAGTAAATAATTTATTATTTCCTATAGTAATAGATAAAATTAATCTTAATATAGACGAACTTGATGTAGAAAAAGTTATGAAAACATTTGCACCAAGAAATCCAAATCTTCCTGCAAAACCACGTCAAAACAGACAACAGGGCAATATACCAAAAAGTGATGTACCACTTAAATATTTTGAAGTAGATGATACATCAAATACGAATAATAATGAAGAAAATATTGAAGCAATAGCTTTTCAACCTAATTTACTTATTATAAAAGAATGTATTTTTAATGTACAAAAAGGTGTCTATAAACTGATTAATTTTGGAAATTTGCAAGCAAATTTAACTTTAACAAAAGATGGTTTATTAGAGGTAAAATCTAACAGATTTGATTTTGCAGAAGGTGTATCATCTTTAAAATTAAATTGTGATTTATTAAATGAAAAATACAGAATAATACTGGGAGGAAAAAATATAGATACGGATATTGTATCAACTTCTATATTAAATTTGAATAAAGAAATCACAGGAAAAACTAATGCGATATTAGATTTAAACACTGATAAAAATGCAAAATTAAACGGAAAAATCAAATTTTCGATAAATGATGGAACGATAACGAAGTTAGGATTAGTACAATATGTATTAAATATGGCAGCAATTTTCAGAAATCCTATAGTTATGATAACCCCATCAACTTTATTTGATTTACTAAATATTCCGGAAGGTACATTTAAAAAAATAAGTGGAAAAATGGATATAAAGGATAATATTATCGAAAAAATGATGATACAATCATCATCACCCCAGCTTAGCTCTTTTATAGTAGGACAAATAAATTTGGAAAATATGGATGCATCATTAAGAATTTATACAAAATTTTCCAGTCAGAATAAGGGATTTGCAGGATTTTTAAGGAATCTTTCATTTGCATCGTTATCCAAGAAAATACCATTTAATACAAAGGAAGACGTAAGTTATTATGCAGCAGAATTATCAATGCTTCCTGAATTAGATACAGGCGAAGAAAATGCCCAAGTTTTTTTAACAAAATTTGATGGAGATTTGCAAACTTCAAACTTTATATCTTCTCTCAAAAAGATAAAGTAAAAACAATTTACAATATACAATACATATAAAAGTTTTATATTGAATAGTTTTTTAATTTATAAAGCTACTTGAAATAAAAATATTATGTAATACAATGAGTAAGTCAGAAAAAAAATAACCCCACGATAAACATGAACTTGAAAATTCGCTAAAATTTTCAAAATAAGTCATGTTTTTTTAATTGTAAAAGTTTTACTAATGAAAGGCAAAAAAGTGGAAGAAGTAAAAGAAACGAAAGAAATCAATCCTAAATCAAGAAGAAAAAAGATTGAAACAAAAGAAGAAATTCCTGCTCAAAGCGAATGGAAAGAACACGTTATCCAAATTCGCCGTGTAACTAAAGTTGTTAAAGGTGGTAAAAAATTAAGTTTTAGAGCAATTGTAATTGTTGGAAACAAAAATGGACAAGTAGGTGTTGGCTGTTCAAAAGCTGCAGAAGTTATAACAGCAATACAAAAAGCAGTGGCAGACGGAAGAAAAAATCTTATAAATGTTCCTGTATTCAAGACTACAATACCCCACCCAATAACAGGTCGTTCAGGTGCAGGCAGTGTAATGTTAAGACCTGCTTCACAAGGTACCGGAGTTATCGCAGGTGGTGCTGTTCGTGCTGTATTAGAACTTGCAGGTATAGAAAATATTTTGAGTAAATCATTAGGTTCTAAATCCCCTCTTAATGCAGCAAATGCAACTATTGATGCTCTTAAATCATTAAGAAGTTTCAAGGATGTTGCTGACAAAAGAGGTATTTCTTTAAAAGAAATGCTTAATTAGAAGGAGAATACATGATGGCAAATAAAACTGAAAAAGTAAAAATAAAACTTACCAAAAGCCTAATTGGTGCGACAAAAACTCAAATTAAAGTCGTAAAAGCTTTGGGTTTGCACAAAACAAATGATGTTGTTGAACATGCTCCATCTGCTACAATTATGGGCATGGTTAATAAAATTTCACACATGGTAGAAGTCGTTGAATAAATTAATAATAACGAAAGGTACATAAAATGTCAGAACAAATAACATTGGAAGATTTAAGACCGGCTGATGGCTCAACTTCTAAAATTAAAAGAGTTGGCAGAGGCAGAGCTTCCGGTCACGGAAAAACTTCTTGCAGAGGTAATAATGGTGAAGGACAACGTTCAGGACGCTCTTCAAAAAGAGGTTTTGAAGGTGGTCAAATGCCAGGTTACAGACAAATGCCTAAATTAAAAGGCTTCAAGAATTTTAATGCTCTATGCTATGCAGAAATTAATGTTAGTGAACTTGAAAAAACAGGTTTAGCTGAAATTGATTTAGACGTATTAAAATCAAAAAAATTAGCTCACCCTTCAACTCAAGAATTAAGAGTTTTGGGTAATGGTGATATATCTAAAGCTATTACTGTAAAAGCCAGATATTTTACAGAATCTGCTAAAGAAAAAATTGAAAAAGCAGGTGGAAAGGCTGAATTAGTATAATGGCACAACCAAAAATACAACCACCCAGTATTGATGATTTAAAATCGATGTTCCAAACATCCGGTTTAAAACAAAAATTAATTTTTACTGCTTTTGTAATGATGATTTTTCGTTTTTGTACGCAACTGCCTTTATTTGGAATAAATAATTTGAATTTTTTAAATATTGCAGGTGGAGAAAATATCATAGGATTTTTAGATATGTTTTCCGGTGGTGCATTGGGAAATGTATCTATTATCGCTCTAGGTATAGGACCATACATAACATCATCAATTGTAATGCAGCTATTAGCCGTTGTTATTCCTCATTTGGAACAACTTCAAAAAGAGGAAGGTGAAGCAGGAAGAAGGAAAATTTCACAATATACAAGATTATTAACAGTAATTGTTGCAATTTTTCAATCTCTTGTTTTTGTACTTTTCCTTACAAGAAATGCACAAGCAGCATTAATGCCAAATGTGAATCAGCCATTATTTATTATTGGTTCAATATGCATACTTACGGCAGGGGCTGTTTTTGTAATGTGGCTTGCAGAACTTTTAACTGAAAGAGGTATTGGAAACGGTGCTTCAATGATAATCTTTTGGGGTATATTATCAAGAATACCTTTCTATTGTGAAAAAACTGCAAAAATTGTTGCTGGAGATGCAAGATTACAATGGGGATTAATGGCATTATTAATAATATTCTTTGCTACAATGGTTCTTATTGTAATTATGCACGAAGCTGCTAGAAAAATTATTATTGTAAATCCAAAAAGACAAGTGGGAAATAAAGTTTATGGAGGAATGAATACATATATTCCATTCAAACTTAATCCCGGTGGAGTAATGCCTATAATATTTGCAGTAGCAATATTGTTATTTCCAACGACAATATTGGAATTAGTTGGGCAATCCAATTTTCCGGCAGGTCCGTTTAAGGATATAATGATTCAACTTTCTGCATACTTTAATCCATCAACATTTACTTATACTGCAATCTATTTCTTATTGATAGTAGTATTAACATTTTTCTATGCATCAATTATTCCCAATATGCAGCCAAAAGAAATTGCTAATAATCTTAAAAAATACGGCTCTTCAATTCCCGGTATAAAACCTGGCAGACCTACTGCAGAAGCATTAGATAAAATTTTAAGCAGGGTTACCCTTATTGGAGCTTTAGGTTTAGGCATTATTGCATTGATTCCTTCTTTTGCCGCAAAAATTACTAATGTTACAACATTACAGGGTCTTGGTGCAACTTCGTTAATAATTATGGTCGGTGTTGCTTTAGATTTCTTAAATCAAGTAAAAACACATCTTTTATCGAGAAGTTATGAAAGTTTCTTAAAAGAAAAACCATAATCCTTACAAAGGCTATAAAAGAGGTAAACATTTTTATGTTTACCTCTTTTATTTTGTGATATAATAAGCTTGTAAGCTATGATATAAAAGGACTATAACAATGAAAAAAGAACTTATTATGGTAGGACCTCCGGCAAGTGGAAAAGGAACTCAAACAAAAAAACTTGCAGAAATAACTGGATTAAAGCATGTTGATACGGGGTCAATGTTACGTGAAGCTGTTGCTTCTGAATCAGAAGCCGGAAAAATTGCGAAAAGTTTTATGGACAAAGGTCAATTAGTTCCTGTAGATATAGTTGCAAGAATAATCAAAGAAAGACTTTCAAAAGATGATTGTAAAAATGGATTTATACTTGATGGATTTCCAAGAAGCCTAGAACAAGCAGAAATCTTAGATAAAATTCTTAAAGAAATTGATGAAAATAATGAAGTAGATTTAAAAGTAATTTATTTTGATATTCCGGTGGATAATTTGGTTGATAGAATTGTCAATAGACGTTCTTGTCCTAATTGTGGTGCCATTTTTAATATAAAAACAATGAAACTTAAAAATGATGGTAAATGTGATAATTGTAATACAGAACTTGTGCAAAGAGCTGATGATAACGAAACAACTGCAAAATCAAGATTTAATACTTATTTTGAACAAACAGCACCTTTAATTGATTTGTATAATAAAAGAGGTATTTTAGTAAAGATTAAAGCATTAGGAACTATAGAAGAAGTATTTGAAAATCTCAAGGTGGTAATATAATAATGGGAATAACAAGAAAATCCGGATATGAAATAAAATTAATGAGAGAAGCTGGAAGAGTTGTTGCTCTAGTGCATGCTGAAATGAAAAAAATTATAAAACCTGGAATAACAACAAAATATTTAGATGAAATAGCATATCAAATAATAAAAGACCATAAGTGTGATCCAACATTTTTGGGATATAATGGATTTCCTGCAACAATTTGTGCATCTGTAAATGAACAAGTTGTACACGGTTTTCCGTCAGATAGAATCTTAAAAGATGGCGATATTATAAGTGTAGATGTAGGAGCAACATATAGAGGATTTGTTGGAGATTCAGCGTGGACATATCCTGTTGGAGAAATTTCTGATGAATGTAAAAAATTATTAGAAATTACGGAAAAAGCATTGTTTGCAGGACTATCAAAACTAAAAACAGGTAATCTTTTAGATGATGTATCTGGAGCTATAGAAGATGTTGCCAATGAAAATCATTATGGAATAGTTCGTCAATATGGTGGGCATGGAGTAGGTTCAAAGATGCATGAGGAGCCATTTGTATTCAATTACAGAGTAAAAAATTCATTAATATTAAAAACAGGAATGACTATAGCCATTGAGCCAATGTTAAATATAGGCTGTGACGATGTAGAAGTATTAGAAGACGAGTGGACTGTTGTAACAAAAGATAAAAAGCCTTCAGCTCATTTTGAGCACACAGCACTTGTTACAGAAAATGGTGCAGATATTTTGACTAAAATACCGGAATAGAATATATTGTTATTGTAAGAAGGAAAAAATTTATGATTCAAATGCGTGTAATGGGAATAGCAATTGATACAAGAACAGGTAATCCGATAGTAGTGTTGAATGATTTACAAAACAGAAAGGCATTACCAATCTGGATAGGTTCAGCAGAAGCAAGTTCAATAATAAGAAAAATTGAAAATATAAAAGTATTAAGACCAATGACGCATGATTTAACAATAAATTTTATAAAAGCAGCCGGATATGACATAGAGAAAGTAGAAATAAATGATGTAGAGAATGATACATATTTTTCTACAGTATATTTATCAAATATGGAAGGTAAAGTATTAGAAATAGATGCACGTCCATCAGACGCAATTGCATTAGCAATAAGAACAGATTCACCTATATATGTTACAGAGAATGTATTAATGGATGGTTCTGTTGCTTGTAATTCAGAGAAAGATGAAGAAGAGGCACAAGAGTTTAGAAATTTTGTGCAAAGTATAAAACCATCAGACTTTGAAAGATTATTGAAAAATAATGGTGATTCAGACAGTTAGATAAGATAAATATATTAAAATTAATAAAAATTGAAAATATTTTTGTAATGTAGATATATGAATAACATTGAAAAAAAGCTTAAAACTACTGATAAAAATATCTATTATCACTCAAAAAATAGAGAAGTTATCTCTATTTTTTTATATATCAAACAAGCTTTATATTATTTATATATTACATATTGATAAGATACATTGGTGAAAATCTTTTTTGCTTTCTATTTACGAAATTTAATAACATTTTAATCATTTTATAATCCTCTTTCTCTACATTTATATAAAGTATTTCTATTACAAAAATTTGACTTTTTATATATATTCAAATTAATATTTCTTAACAATTATTTCCATCATAAAACCTAAATTTATAAAGAATATATAAAGACACATTTATATCGTGGTAAACTTGAAATATAGAATAATTAAGGAGATTTGAAATGATACCTATATTGGATTCAAAAAGACAATATGCAAAAATTGGAGATAAACTTGAAAAGGCTGTAGTTGAAGTAATGCAGTCAGGTCAATATATTTTAGGAAAAAACAATAAAGAATTTGAAGTTGAATTTGCAAATTATTGCACGACAAAATTCGCTGTTGCATTAAATTCAGGAACAGATGCTTTACACATTGCATTAAGAGCTTTAGATATAGGTGAAGGTGATGAAGTTATAACAACAGCTTTTACCTTTGTTGCAACAACAGAAGCAATAGGTATAGTAGGTGCAAAACCTGTTTTTGCAGATATAGATAAAGATACTTTTAATATTGATGCAAATAAAATTGAAGAATTAATAACACCTAAAACAAAAGCCATAATTCCTGTTCATTTGTACGGACAACCTTGTGAAATGGATAAGATTATGGATATTGCAAAACGCCATAATTTAAAGGTTATTGAAGATGCTTGCCAAGCAGTAGGTGCAGAATATAAAGGACAAAAAGTAGGTTCATTTGGAGATATAGGCTGTTTTAGTTTTTATCCTACAAAAAATCTTGGAACAATGGGTGATGGTGGTATTCTTGTTACCAATGATGAAAATATTAAAAATAGAGCAATTGCTCTTAGAAATCATGGTGGTGCGATACGTTACTATCACGATGAAATTGGTGTTAATTCCAGACTTGATGAAATACAAGCTGCAATTTTAAGAATAAAATTGCCATACATTGATGAATGGAATGCTGCAAGAAAAGCAAATGCTGAATATTATAATGAACTGTTTAAAGATTGCAAAGATATTGTAACACCTGTTGAATTAAAAGATACAAAATGTATTTATCATCAATATACAGTAAAAATACCTAACAGAGATGCTGTTCATAAGATGTTACAAGAAAAAGGTATAGGTGCAATGATATATTATCCTGTTCCACTTCATATGCAAAAAGTTCACAAATATTTGAATATTCCTGAAAATTCATTGCCAAATACTGTAGAAAATACAAAACTCGTAATATCTTTACCAATGTTTCCGGAACTATCAAAAGAAGAACAAGAAACAGTTGCAAAGACATTAATAGAAAGTATAAATGAAACCAAATAGGTTTCATTTACTATACTAAATATAGGAATAAAGATAGTGCTTACAAGAACTATCTTTATATCTTTATTTTTAATGAACTTTTATATCTTCTGTATCAAATATATCAATAAACTTAGACGCATTAACATCAACAACACCTTTATCTGTGATTTTCAAATCAGGAATTACCGACAATGATAAAAATGCCATTGTCATAAATGGGTCTTTAAGATTACAACCAATTTGTTTTACACCATCTATCAAGTCGCTGCATTCTTGCAAAACTGTTTCAAATTGTTTATCAGACATTAATCCTGCTATAGGTAAGGCTAGTTTCGAAATAACCTTACCATTATTAACAACTACTTTACCACCTTGAGATTTAACAAGTTCCGTAGCCGCCATCTGCATATCTTCATCATTTGTACCAACAACAATCATATTGTGAGAATCGTGAGCAACCGTTGAAGCAATTGCACCGGATTTTAATCCAAAACCTTTTACAAAACCTTTTCCAATATTTCCTGTTGCTTTGTGTCTTTCAAATACCATTATTTTTAATAAGTCATCTTCGAGATTAGATTCAGCATATCCATCAACAACTTTTACTTTTGCTGTTATAGATTTTGTTAAAAGCGTTCCTGGAACTATTTCCATAGCTATTACTTTTTCTGATTTTGCAGGAATTTTAAAGTCCTCAGGTTCTATCCATTTTACGTTTACAGAACCTCTTAATCTTGGTACTTCAGTTTTATCAAGATTGACAGTCAATTTTCCATTTTCAGCAACAATTTCTCCACTTTTAAACACCAATTTCGGTTTAAAATCTTTTAAATTATCAAACACAAGCATATGAGCTCTATATCCTGGAGCAATTGCACCCAAATCAGTCAAGCCAAAATATTCTGCAGTATTAATAGAAGCTACTTTAATTGCCGTAATAGGATCAACGCCGGCTTCTACACTTTGTCTAACCATATCGTTTATGTGTCCTTTTAAATCTGTTGGGTGTCTATCATCAGTTACAAAGATGCAGCGTCTTGTATTTTTACCCTTTAAAACAGGAATTAGTGGTTGTAAATCTTTAGCTGCAGAACCTTCTCTAATCATAATATACATACCGAGTCCTAGTTTTTCGGTTGCTTCTTCAGGGGTTGTACATTCGTGGTCAGACATAACACCTGCTGCAACATATCCACATAGATTTTTTCCACTTAAACTGGGAGCGTGTCCGTCAATTTTTTTATGTTTAGCAAGACCTAGTTTTAATTTAGCCATAACCTCTTTATCACAGCTTAAAACACCGGGAAAGTTCATCATTTCTGCAATACCTAAAATAGCAGGGTCGTCCATTAGAAGGGATAAATCGTAACTCGCAAGTTCAAAACCAGATGTTTCAGAATCTGTTGCAGGAACACATGACGGAAGCATAATGTAAACTTGCAATGGTAAATCTTTACATGCCTCTCTCATAAAACTTATACCATGCAGACCAAAAACATTTGAAATTTCATGAGGGTCAGCCATAACAGTAACCGTTCCTTCCGGAACAACAGCCTTTGCAAATTCTTTTGGCAGACACATTGAACTTTCTATATGGACGTGTCCGTCAATAAATGCAGGAGTAACATAAGAGCCATTAACGTTAATTTCTTTATATCCTTTATAACCGTTTCCTATACCGGCAATTCTTCCTTTATAAATGGCTATATCTGTTTTTTTAATTTCATCATTAAATACATTCACTAAGTTTGCATTTTTTATAACAATATCAGCAAGTTCTTCCCCTTTTGCTACTCTTATTAATTTTTCTGTTTCCATACATTTCTCCCGTACATACAATTATTAAAATATAATAACATAGAAAAAAATTTTTTATAATAAAATTAGGATTATTCCTTGAAATAAATATATAATATATATTTTTATAATTTATTAATATCTATTCTCCATAAACCCAAAATTTTCGAACAGTCCATTGTATCAGAGATAAAAAAGCGATAATAATAAACAAGATATATGCAGCAGCAGAGGCCTTTCCTATATCAAAATACTCAAATGCATTTTTATAAAGCCAATATACAAGGACATCAGTAGCTCCGTCCGGACCTCCTTGTGTCATAAGATATATTAAATCAAAAACTTGAAATGATGAAATAGTTGTAATAATTAATACAAAGAAAATAACAGGACTTAAAAGAGGTAATGTTATTTTAAAAAAAGTTTGAACTTTATTTGCTCCATCAATATCAGCAGCTTCTTCTAAAGAAGAATTAATACCTGCATACCCACCAAGTAAAATAATAGTATTATAGCCAATTAATTTCCATACAGAAACTGCTATTACGGCAATCATTGCTGTATCAGGTCTATATAGCCATTGAATATTAGTTCGTAAAATATAATTCAAAAATCCTGCATTAGGGTCAAAAATCCATGCCCAAACAAGTGCTGCTACAAGCATTGGGGTAATAAAAGGTATAAAATATGCTGTTTTATAAAAATCAGAGAATTTGAATTTTTTATTTAAAATATCTGCTAAAATTAAAGGAATTATTACACTAAATAATGTTGTAAAAACAGCATAAATAACAGTATTTTTTAAAACATTATAAAATTCAGGTTCATTAAATAAATTAAAATAATTATTCAATCCTACAAATTGAGGTTTATTTAGCAAATTCCAATCATAAAAACTTAATCCGAATGAAAAAAATACCGGAATTATAATAAAAATAAAACAACCCAAAAGACAGGGCATTAAAAACCAAAAAGCAGATTTATTATCAGAATATTTTGAGTTGTTAATCATTTGCAATAACCTTTGCTTGAGTTAATATAGTAATTATAAATATATACAAAAAATATACAAGGAGTTTACATAAATGATTAGTCTTAAAGCGTTTGGTAAAAATGATATTCGAGGAATATACGGTGAAACCGTAACTGAAGATTTATTTTACAATGTAGGAAAGGCTTATGTATATTATGTGCAACAAAGATGTAATAAAGAATTAATCACACTTTCTGTAGTAAGAGATGCAAGATTACATTCTTTACCATTAGTAAAGGCTTTAATAAAAGGTGTGTTAGAAGCAGGAGGAAATGTTGTTGATTTAGGAATGGGACCGACACCATTTGGATATTTTTCGGAATTTGCAAAAATTCCATACGGAGATATTGACGGAGCTTTGATAGTTACAGCCAGCCATAATCCTCCGGAGTATAACGGACTTAAAATGACATGTCAAAAACAATCTTTGCACGAAGAACAAATTAAAGATGTAAAAGCAATTACTCAAAAAGTAATTGATGGACAAATTGCGTTAAAAGAAAATCAAGGAAAGTATTTTGAATATGACATGGTGCAATATTATACAGATGTCCAAAAGCAAATGTTTGGAACAGAAAATAAAGGTGTAAAAATAGTAACAGATTGTGCCAATGCAGCTGCAGGAGTTGTAGCTCCTCAAATGTTAAAAGAATGTGGTTATGATGTTGTAGAACTATTTACAGAACCTGACGGAAGATTTCCGAACCATCACCCTAACCCAAGTGTTGAAAGCACATTGGAAACATTAAAAAAAACAGTAAAAGAAACAAAAGCCGATGTTGGAATTGCTTTTGATGGAGATGCTGACAGAATTGGTGTTATAGATAGTGACGGAAACTATTTGACTGGTGATAAACTTCTATACATTTATTCTACTGAAATCATTCCTAAATATTTGCAAAGCAATATAAAACCTGTAATTGTGTCAGAAGTAAAATGTTCACAAGTTTTATTTGACGGATTAACAAAACTTGGAGCAGAAGCCGTAATGTGCAAAACAGGACATGGATATATTAAAGCTAAAATGCAAGAAACAGGAGCAATTGCAGCCGGTGAAATGTCCGGACACATGTTTTTTAAAGACAATTGGTATGGATTTGATGATGCTGTTTTTGCAGCATCAAAAGTAGCCAATTTGATAAAACAACACAAAGAAAAAGACCCTAATTTTAAGCTTGCCGATTTATTAATACCATTTAATGCAGTTTATACATCTCCGGAAGTTAGATTCCCTTGTAAAGACGAACTTAAGAAACCTGTTTTAGCAAAAATTGAACAAGCTATTGAAGAAAATAAAAATTTTTTTGAAGATACAATAAAAGAAATAATAAAATTAGATGGTTTGAGAATTGTTTTTGATGGTGGTTTTGCAATGATACGACAAAGTAATACTGAACCTGTTTTTACACTTAGATTTGAAGGCAGAAATAAAGAAATTTGCAATCAATATCAAACGATAATGTTAAATGAGCTTAAAAAAATAACGAAAGAAATGAAGGCATAAAAATGAATAAAAATCCACTTTTTATAGCATTATTATTAATATGTGTAACTTGTTTATTTATAGGAATATTTAATATATCACCTACACAAAATAAAATTGTAACAAAAAAATCAAAAACAAAAATTGATAAATTAATAACACCAATAGCAAATAAAGTAGCAGTAATAAAATTAGAAGGAATGATTTCATCTTCTTCAACAACGAATTTTTTTGAAGAAGATTCTCCATCTGTAACAGCATTACAAGCTATTACCAAGGCTGAAAAAGATGAAAATGTAAAAGGTATTGTATTATGTATAAATTCTCCGGGAGGAACGGTCGGAATGTCCCAGAGGTTATACAATGCAATTTATAGTGCAAGACAAAAGAAACCTGTAATTGCAGTAATGGACGATATAGCTGCAAGTGGAGGATATTATGTTGCAAGTGCTGCTGACAGAATAGTAGCTCTTCCCGGTACTATGACAGGCAGTATTGGAGTTATTATGTCCACTATGGATTTTCATAAACTTTTATCTGAAAAACTTTCCATAGGAGAAAATGTAATTAAAAGTGGAAAATATAAAGACATTGGTTCTTCAACAAGAATAATGACAACAGACGAAAAAAAACTTCTTCAAGATATGGTTAATGATTCTTATAACCAATTTAAAGAGGCAATAATAAAAGGTCGTGTTGAAAGAAATGACGAATACAATGTTGAAAAAACAATATTAACACTTGAAAAAATCAATAAGTATGCAGATGGTAGAGTTTTTACAGGCAGACAGGCTCGTGATTATGGCTTTGTTGATTCTATCGGTGGTATTCAATCTGCAAATGAAATGATGAAAAAAATGGTATATAAAAAGTTTAATATTCCTGAAAATACTTCTTTAGATTATGATTACAATTATTCTAAATCACCCAATATTCTAAAATTATTTAGTGCAGGAACAAATGAAAATTCAATAAATAACTTTTTACCGGCAAGTATGAAATATGCAGGTAAACCATTATACTTATGGGAGTAGTTATGCAAAAATATATTGAAAATTTATATAAAATTCTTTTTGAAAATAATTTTGATAATGTATTTGAAGATACAACCGTAATAAAAGCTATTTTAACAATATTATGGACATCTTTGTTTTTGTTTATATCAAAGTTCAATTTTGCAAATGGAGGAAGTATAATATTTTTGTTTATTACTACTTCATTTGGATATATATTTTCAATTTATTTTTTCTGGATTGTAACAGGATTATTTTTTGAATTTGTAGCAAAAATTTTTGGAAAATCCGGTAAAATCAGAAAATTATTAATGTTATCATCATACTGTTTATTGCCATATATATTTTTTGCACCATTAGAAATAATGAAAAAATTTTCTGACATGGGCTATTTTTTAGGTACAAAAATAGAATTTTTATTGTTCTTATGGGTAATAATTTTATATTCAAAAGTCCTTGTAAAGACGTATGATTTACAAAAGACCTCATCATATTTGTTAATTTTTTTACCATTTGTAGCATTTATTTTTGGTTTTATCTGGCTGATAGGAAGTCTTTTTAACCTCGGTTATATTTATAGCGTGTAGAGGATAAAGGTGGGACAGTAAAATGAAAAAATTTTTAACAGTGTTTTTTGCACTGGCGATATTGTCATGCAAATGTTTTGGAACAGAATTAGACAATCTTGCAACAATAGAAAAAGAAATATTTGGTATAGAATATAGAGATGATAATACGACTACTCGCTTAAACAGATTAGAAAAGCATCTTTTTGGACAAACTAAAACAGGTGCAAATACAGAAAGAATAAACAGAATTGCAGAAGTTTCAGGTATTTCATTTATGCCAAAACCTACTCAAGAACAACAACGAATAGCACAAGCAGATTTAGAACCTGAAGATTCCAATGTTTCATATCCAATAATTGATATGATGGAAAATGAAATATTTAAAAAAATTTATCAAGGTGAAAATGTCTATAAACGAGTAGAAAGATTGGAACAAAAAACATTTGGCAAGATTTTTGATGGTGATTTATCGCAAAGAACAGATAAATTAAAAGCATCAATATTAACAGTTAAACCGGAAAAAATTACCTATGATGAAAATTATAACCCGAGTAATTTTGGAAACAAATCTTCCAATTTACCAATGACACAATACAATAATGATAATGAATATTTTTATACACCTAATCCATTACTTACCCAAAAGGCACAAAATTCTTACATTACAGGAATGGCAGCACCATTAAATCAAAGTTACTACAACAGTTATGGAAATAATACATCAGACTTTGAATTTGCTCTATCAGCAGCAGAAAATATGCTTTTAGGGAAAACCAATAATACGGAAACAGTACACGAAAGATTAAATAAACTGGAAAAGAAAATATTCAAAAAAACATATTCAGGTGACCATTTGGCAAGACTGGATAGAATTGTAACAGCAGCCCAAGCTCAAAAAACAGGCAAAATGTATAAGGAAAACAAATGGGATAGATATATATCAACCGGTATTCAAATTGGAACTATAGTTCTAATGATTTTAGCAATGATTTTATGAAAATAATATTTTAATATTTATAAAATATTTTATCAAACTATTATTAGTGATATTATATTGTTAATAGATTAAAATTTATACGGAGTTGGGAATGAAAACTATACTAAATGACAAAAATGTTGGGAAAAAGAAAAAATATGAATTTAGGGGCTTTCAATCAATTTGTGAATATTTAGAAGATTCGGCGAATAGAAATGCTGTTTTGCCTGCTATCACCGATAAATATAATCATATAAAACAAAATTATGCTGAATATATTTTGCAAACTAAAGATTTTGCAGCAGGTTTGCAAAGTTTAGGTATTAAAAAGAATGATACGGTTGGATTGTTCTCAGAAAACAATGGTCGTTGGATTGTTGTAGATCAAGGTATTTTAAGATGTGGTGCAGTAGACGCTGTTAGAGGTTCAAATGCACCTATTGATGAACTCGACTACATTATCGGACAAAGTGATAGTTGTGCTTTAATTCTGCAAAATTCAATGCTTTTTGATAAAATGAAGCCTTTTTTAAATAAATATAATTTAAAGTTTATTGTCATAATGTTTCACGATAAAAACTACAAATATGAAGATACTTCTTGTTCGGTTTATACCTTTGAAGAAGTCATTACAATGGGCAAAAAGCATTGTTTTTCAAAAGTAAATATAACACCTAATGATATAGCTTCTATTTTATACACATCCGGAACAACAGGAAATCCAAAAGGTGTAATGCTTACACATGGAAATTTTTTATATCAGTTTGAAACTTTACATAAAGGAATCCTATGTATGCCGGGTGAAAAAATATTGGAAATTCTACCTATATGGCATGCTTATGAAAGAGTTGGAACATATTATTTTTATGGTCGTGGCTGTCATTTATATTATACAACTTTGGCAAAAATAAAAGATGATATGGTTGCATATTCTCCTGATATGATGATGTCTGTTCCAAGAATTTGGGAAGCTGTTAGAACTGGTATATATACAAAATTAAAACAAAAATCAAAATTAATGTATTCTATTTTTGATAATGCTGTTAAATATAGTATTAAATACAAAAAATACACAATGTATGTTGAAAAAAGAATTACTGAACAAAAAAAATATAATTCGTTTTCTATGGGATATAATGCAATTATGGCATTAATAATGAAACCTTTGCATGATATACTCAAAAAAACGCTATATAAAAAATTAAAAGATATGGCAGGATTAAATTTAAGAGTTAGTATATCAGGGGGTGGAGCACTATCAAAAATTGACGAACTATTTTATGATGCTATAGGGGTAAACTTACGAGTTGGATATGGCTTAACAGAAACATCACCAGTTTTAACTTTAAGAAATATATATGAAAAAAACTTTCTTTGTTCAGCTGGAAGTCCAATAATCGGAACTGAAATAAAAGTTATAAATCCTGAAACTAAAAAAGAAGTATCTTATTTTGAAAAAGGTCTTGTTATTGCACGAGGACCACAAGTTATGAAAGGTTATTATAAAGATGAAGCAGCAACAAGGGCAGTTATTGATGAAAACGGTTGGTTTAATACCGGTGATTTGGGTTATATGACAAATACAAATAATCTTGTTCTACAGGGTAGAATGAAAGAAACTATAGTTTTATCAAATGGTGAAAATGTTGAACCTATACCAATAGAAGATGCTTGTTTAACAAGTCAGTATATCAATCAAATAGTTTTAGTTGGTCAAGATAGAAGTGCAATAGGAGCATTAGTTATACCAACAAAAGAAGCTCTTGAAAAATGTGAAATTGATACAAGAGGACTTAGAATGCAGCAAGATATTTGTATAAAAAATCCTGCACTTAGAAAACTCATAAAATCAGAAATCGATACACATATTAAAAGCAAAAGTAAGTTAAAACCTTTTGAAAAAATTATGAAATTTGAAATATTGAAAGAAGGGTTCAGTATTGATAATGGTTTAATGACATCAACAGCTAAAATAAAAAGAAATAAAGTTTTTGAAACTTATAATGATATTATTTCAGGAATGTATCAATAAAAAATAATTCATAAAAAATTTAAAAAGTCCGTCAGAAAAATTTGTTGTATAGCTAGACGGACTTTTGATATTAAAATTAATACCTATTTTTACCAGGAACTTTCCATTTGAGGAACAATTTCTCCGGCAGAAGCAAAAAAGCCTGATGCAGCAGATGCATACGTTTCGTTAAGTGTTCCTAACATTGAACGAACTCTATTTACTTCATTTTTTATATTATTTAAACCTTTATCATGAGACTCTTCTGAAAGTTTTCGTAACATATATCTTCTATGATAATACTTTGAAAGTAAACTCATAAATCTCTCCTTACTGATATAATCATCATAACTTTATTATCGTATATTTTTCAAAAATCTTTAATAAAAGTTACATAAATTAATAAAAAAATCAATAAAATTTCAAAAAATAAGTAAATTAAATTATAATTGAATATGGGTGTGATAACTTGAAAAATTCAAAATTAACATTAATGATATTTATAGCACTAATAGCCGGTATTTTTGTCGGCTGGTTGTTTCCTGAAATAGGATCTAAAATGCAGCCATTGGCAAAAGTGTTTTTAAATATGATAAAAATGATAATAGCACCATTGTTATTTTCTGTGTTAGTTACAGGGATAGCAGGACATGGAAACATTAGGTCTTTGGGACGGTTGGGATTAAAAACTATAATCTATTTTGAAATTGTTACAACAATAGCCCTGTTTATAGGACTTTTTTCAGGTCACATTTTTAAACCCGGTGTTGGATTTTCAAACATGACACAACCTGCACAAGAAGCAATGGATATGGTTTCAGGTATGGCTCAAACTGATGTGGGTGGAAGTACTTGGGATATTATTTCTCATATTTTTGTTCATGCGTTTCCTACCAGCATTGTTGATGCAATGGCTTCAGGGGACTTACTTCAAATTGCTGTATTTGCTATATTCTTTTCAATTGCTGTATGTGCTATAGGTCAAAAAGCAAAGCCTGTTCTTGATGTATTACAGTCAATGAGTGATATTATGTTCAAATTTACAGAAATAGTGATGTTATTTGCTCCTATGGGCGTTTTTGGTGCTATTGCTCATACAATTGCAACAAATGGTCTTGGAATTATGGTTATTTATGCAAAAATAATTTTTGCATTATATTTCTCTTTATTTATATTTTTACTTTTTGTATTAACTGTTGTTTGCAGAATTTGTAATGTATCTTTTATAGGGTTAATAAATGCATTAAGAGAACCTGCTTTACTCGCATTTACTACAGCAACATCAGAAGCTGCATTGCCTAAAGCTATGAAAATTATGGAAGATTTTGGTGTTCCGAAAAATATTGTAGGTTTTGTTATGCCCACAGGATATACATTTAACATGGACGGAAGTACGCTATATTTATCTTTAGCTGTTTTATTTGCAACTCAAATTGGAGGTATTGAATTACCTCTCACTCAACAATTGATGATTATGCTTGTTCTAATGGTTACAAGTAAAGGTATGGCAGGTATTCCAAGAGTTACACTTGTTGTTTTAGCAGGTGTTTTAACAAGCTTTAATTATCCTCTTATCGGGGTTGCAATTTTACTTGGTATTGACCAAATTCTTGATATGGGAAGAACTACGGTAAATCTTATTGGAAATTGTGTTGCAACTGTTGTTGTTGCTTGTTGGGAAAATGAATTTAATTATGACAAAAATAAAAAATATACAGGTTTAACTTCTCCAAAATTTAGACCATTAGGATTGATTAAATACAAAAGACTTTTAAAACAACGAGCTGATAGAAATAAAAAAGTGGTATAATTTATTTGCATAAAACATAAATTTATTTTATTATGTTATTGATGTATTTTGGGGAAAGAGAAAATGATATTACCAATTTTATCTTTAGTAGTTCCTTGTTATAATGAAGAAGATGTCTTGAAAAATACAATTGAAAGACTGCTTGAAGTTTTAAATGAGCTTGAACAAAAAGAAAAAATTTCTTCAAAAAGTTTTCTGTTTTTAGTAGATGACGGCAGTAAAGATAAAACTTTTCAAATAATATGTGATTTGCATTCTCAATATCCCCAAAAAGTAAAAGCTATATCTTTTATTAAAAACTTTGGAAATCAAAAAGCAATATTAGCCGGACTTTTAGAATTAAAAAAATTTGATTTTGATTGTTGCATCACAATTGATGCAGATTTACAACAAGATGAAAATAAAATTGAAGAATTTATTGAAAAATATAATGAAGGTCATGAACTTGTTTATGGTGTTAAAAATGAAAGAAATGATGATTCATTTTTAAAGAAAATTTGTGCTATTGGTTTTTATAAATTGATGAATGTACTTGGTGCTAAAACTTGTCCTAATCATTCTGAATATCGTCTTGTGAGTAAAAGATTAGTTAATATTTTGAATGAATACGGTGAACATAACATATTTTTGCGAGGTATTTTTCAAGAAATGGGAAATAATCCGGCAATTGTTTATTATGACGTAAAAAAACGTATGGCAGGAGTTTCAAAATTTTCTTTATTTGATTTATTTTCACTTGCTGTTCAAGGTATCACTTCATTTAGTACTGTTCCTTTAAGACTGGTAACATTTACAGGAATTTTGATTTCATTTTTTGCTTTTTTGCTTGGAATGAGTGCCGTTTTTGAAAAAATATTTAATTTAAGTGTTCCGGGTTGGGCAACTATAGTTGCTGCTGTTTCTTTTATTGGTGGTATTCAAATACTTAGTATTGGTATCATTGGCGAATATCTAGGTCAAATATTTACAGAAGTCAAATCAAGACCCAGATATATTATAGATAAAGAACTTAATTAGTTGGAGAAAATTGTCTTTCGGGGCGTTTTATAGTCAGCCATAAGTCTTGTGGATAAATATTTTCTATTTTTCCAAAAGTTCCGTTAATTATAAAGAAATCAATTTTTTCACCTGCTTGAATTTGTAAATCATCAAATGGAATCTTCATTTCAATAACATCTTCGTGAACATATTCAACAGAATGATTTTTAATTATTGACCAAAGGTTATTTTTTATTGCATTAGAAAAAAATAATGGAAAATTCTTATCTTTCATAAAAGTTAATTTTATTTCGTATGTATAAGAATTTTTTAAAAGATTACATACATTTTCAGTTTTATTTAAAGGTCTTACAGGTGCCGTATATTGATTTTTATCATTATTTGTTCTGATATAAACATATACTTGATAAATCGGCTCATTTTCAGTATTAAAATTATATATATACTGGTTTACGTCAAACAAAAAATATAAATTATCATAGTCAGAACCAAAATAAATTTTGTTAAATAATTTATTTTCATTTGTTAAAGGAGATGTTGGAATATCTATGCAGCCTGCATTTTTCCATTCATCTTCATAATCGGATTTACCTTTTAAAGATGGTGATATTAAGCCTTTTGGTATTCTTGAAGGTTTCCCTGTAAACGATGCCAATGGTTCATTCAAATAATCAGGAATACCTTTATTTAATGTAGTATAAATACTTTTAAGATGTTCTCTAAATAAATAATCAAATAAATGATCCTGACCTGAATCATTTGGCTCTCCAAACCACCAGAACCAATCACTACCTTGAGCATTATATAAATGTTCGTATGCCTGTTTTATTTTTTCTTGGTCTACATTTTCTTCTTTTTCAAAAATTTTTAAATTTTCATAAGCATTAAACAAGTATCTCCAAGCCATATTTTTTACAGGTTCTGCCGTCCAAAATCTAAAATCTTTTTTTATACCCGAACCTGTTTTAATATTTTCTATATGATGAACATGATCGATTTTTTCAATGTAATCACTTATTTTTACTGTTTCAAGTGTTTTATCTTCAGATATTAACTTGTATATTTCACTTAAAAATTCAACACCACCATCAGGATAATTATGCCAAGCATTTTCACCATCCATTGCAATAGTAAGCAAATGACTGTTACAAGGTGCATTTTGCAACTTATTATATACAACCTTTATTCTGTCATATAAATCTTTTGCAGCAGTTTTTGCATCATAATTTACATATTCTAGTGCTATCAGCGTCGGAAGAACTGAATCTCGGAAAATTATATTAAAATTTTGGGAATTAAAGTTAATTGAATATGTTTCACATAATTCATAAGGATCTTGATGAAATCCATTAAAATCTCTTATAAACTCTTTATTTAAAGTATCAGATAAAACCGTTTCATCAGAAATTGTCCACTTTAAACCCAAATCTGCCATCATATTTACTACTTCATTGCTAATACATTGTTCGGGTGCCCAAATTCCTTTTGGTCTTACTCCAAATATTTCCTCAGTTCTTTCTAAGCCTTTTTCAATTTGTATTTTTGTACTATCAGGCATTTTTATATCACTTCCGGGTAATGGATTTCTTAATGAAAATTCTTTTGCTGAATCCATATTCGCTAATATTGGCAATATTGGGTGATAATATGGACAAGTTAAAATTTCTATTTTATCCTCATAAAGATATTTTTTAAATTTTGGAATTATGTTACTTATTATTTTTTTCTGAACATTAAGTAAAGTTTCACGATGTTTATTAGTATAATGTTTTCCTTTTTTTGCAATTTCAGCAACTTCCGGATATTGTTCTAATTGTTCTTTTGTAAACCATACAAGATTGAAAAGAGTCATTATATCCGAATATCCGGACATAGAAAAATCATCAATATCAAGTTCTTCTTTTGCAAATCTTCTTTTATATAAATCAACATAACGAGGATACTTCGATATATGTCGATTGTAATCTAAAGAGAAAAAGTAATTTAAAATAAACTCCATATCATCTTGCGATAAATCCTCAACAGGTGTCAAAGTTAAATTTGAATGAATATCCGTTATGGAACCATCAGCATATCCTTGTATAGCATCAAGAAGAACAGGTGATATATCAAAATTAAGTTTTAAATTTGGAAATTTATCCAAATAATCAAGCATTCCGGAATAAGTTTGAACAGCATTCAATCTTGTCCAGGGCATTAGCATTACATCATCATCAGAAGAACGATAATTTGGTTGATGTAAGTGCCAAACAAATGCCAAAGACAATTTTTTCATAGACTTAACCTCTTTTTGAAAATGTTTATTTACAACAATTATTACCTATAATTTTTTTGTTAATAATTTAATAATTTTATTTTTTAATCTTACTAAAAATGATTTATTAAAATTAGTAAAATTAGCTTTAAAATTACAATTTATCAAACGACAGCACATTTTACAAGTATGAACTTTATGTCTGCATTGTGAAGCTTCTACACTATTCCAAAGTTCTTCAGGAGATTTTTCCAATATCGAACCGATTGGTTTCATGTTAAAGCACAATCTAACATCTCCGTATGGATCAACTGCAAAATTTGTTGAACCTACATCACATTTAATTGCTGTTACAATATCTTCCGGATTATTAAAAAATATTTTATATGCTTCAAGCTGTTCGTAACTGTTTGCTATAGAATGACCTGCTCGTTTCATTTCAACAAGATGGTCAATTATCGGTATAGCTTTTTCAGCCATGCTTTGTATTGTTTTTTTATATTCTTGTGGAATTTTATAATTATCTGTATCTAAACCGTCTTTTTCAGCATAAGCATGAAAAGAATTAAAATCTTCAATTAACTGAAACATAATATGTTTCAGATGATTTTTTGTTGCATATTCAACAAGTGGAATAATTTCATCTAAGTTATCAGGAAACATAATTGTTGCAAGATTGATACTTAAATTATCATTTCTACCTTTTTTATTATGCATAATTTGCCAGATTACATCAAAAATCTTTTGAGCACTTCCTTCTCTACCTCTTGAAGTATCATGTATATTTTTATCAATAATTGAATTTAACGAAATATTCAAACTTTCAAATTTGGAATCAATAATATTATCAACCATCTGTTCTATTGAAAAACCATTGCTCATAGATGAAACTTTGAATCCAAGAGAAGTAGCATAATCTGTAAGTTCAAAAATATCAGGTCTTAAAAATGGTTCACCACCTGAAAAACAAATCCAAAAACCATTTCCAAGCCATTGTCTTAATTCTCGTAATACTTCTTTCCACTGTTCAGTTGAAAGTTCTTTATGGCGAACATCAGCAGATACTTGCCATTTAGAACAAGTTTGACATTGCATTTGACATCTGTCAGTAATGTCTAATGTTAGCATTTGTGGTTTAGACGGCAATTTTTGACTCATTTTCATACCTCATTAAGAATATGTTACTCTGTCTTGTTCCTACTGTCAATCAAATCATCACTTTTATCTCTAAAAGCTTTATATACTCTTTGAGCTTGTGATGGAGGCAGAAGTAAAGCTATTTCAGGCAATGTTAAAAGTGATATTTTTTTTACATCTTTAAAATTCTTTCTAATAACTTTTTTACTTTTTTCTGATAGACCTTTTATATTGTCTAAAACTGATTCTAATGACGATTTTTGTCGTAATTGTCTGTGAAAAGTTATGGCAAATCTATGTGCTTCATCTCTTATTCGTTGAAAGAAGTATAATTGTTCTGAATTTTTAGAAAAAATAATCGGTTTAGATTTATTAGGAACAAAAATTTCTTCTTCTCGTTTAGCTAAAGATACAAAGTTTATATCTGTAATACCCATATCTCTCACAATTTGCATTACGCTGGAAAGCTGTCCTTTTCCTCCATCAATGATTATTAAATCCGGATAATTTCTATCACTTAATTTTGCCAATCTCCTTGATAAAACTTCTTTCATAGATTGAAAATCATCTGGTTTTCCGTTTTCAACTGTTTTGATTTTAAATTTTCGATATTCAGATTTTGCAGGAAGTCCGTTTATAAAAACTACCATAGAGGCAACCGTATTGGTTCCTTGAATATGTGAAATATCATAGCATTCAACTCTATGAGGAAATCTTTCAAGGCTAAGTTTTTCACAGATATATGCACCAACTTTATTATAATCTTCAGATATTTGTTTCATTTTAGACAGCTTTAATTTTTCATAAAAAAATTCAGAATTTTTATTCGCTAATTCAACAATATCAATAATTGAATCTGTAATTTTTGTTGTAATTTTAACTTTTGAACCTTTTATTTCTGTAAGCCAATTTTCTACGGATTTTAATTCAGAATTTTTTGTAGGAATAATAATTTCTTTTGGAATATCATTGGTTCTTGAATAATAATCACCTAAAAATGCATAAGATAAATCTTCTTCTGTATTGAAATCTCCTAAAGAAAGTTCAAAATCCTTTTTATCTGTTAATCTTCCATCACGTATCTGCAAAAGAGATACAGCACAAATTCCACCTTTATCAGTTATAGAAATAACATCTCTATTTATATTGGTATTTTCATAAACAACTCTTTGTTTTTCTATTGTTTTTTTTACATCAAAATATGCATCTCGAAATTTAGCAGCTTTTTCAAATTCGCATTTATCTGAATAATATTGCATTTCCTTCTTTAATTCTTCTACAAGAAGAAGTCTGTTTCCTGATAAAAAAAGTTCTACATTAGACAGAATTTTTTTATATTCTTCCGAAGAAATAAGTTTTTGACATGGTGCCGAACACTTTTTTATATCATAGTAAATACAAGGTCTGTCTTTGAATTTAGGTGATTTACACTGCTTTAGAGGAAAAAGTTTTTTCATAAGTTCCAAAGTTGAATACATTGCTCCGGAATCGGTATATGGTCCAAAATATTTTCCTTGTTCCATATTTATATTATGTTTTCTAACAATTAATATTCTTGGGTATTCCTCATTCGTTATTAAAAAATATGGATATTTTTTATCATCTTTCAATAAAACGTTATACTTAGGTTTGAATTTTTTAATTAAATGTGATTCTAAAATTAAAGCTTCTGTTTCTGTATTTGTAATTATGAATTCTATTTTAACTATTTGTGGAACCATAACACGAAGTTTTGGTGATTCGTGATTTTTATGGAAGTACGAATTAACCCTTTTTTTCAAATTTTTTGCTTTTCCCACATAAATAACAGTACCGTTTTTATCAAGAAAACGATAAGAACCGGGTTTTTCAGGTAATAATTTTAACTGTTCTAAAATAGTATCCATATTGAGATTTTAATTCATTTTAATTATCCTTGCAAATTTTCAATTGTAAAAAAAATATAATATTATTCATTTTATGTTTTTTTATAAAATTATTCTGTTATAATATTGTTCTGAGGTAACAAATGGATATACAAGATAATATACTTTTATACGATCAATATGATGAAGAATATGAAGAAGATGAACTTGATGAAGAAGAATCAGAAGTCGTAGAACAACAAAACCATACATATTCGTTTAAAAAAAATAATATAGAGGAAATGTTTCGTAATTTGACGGAAAATCCCTCTGGTATGGAACGAAAAGATTTCAGAATGACAGTTAATAATATTTATGATGTTGTTGATGATGATTTTGAAGGTACTTTTAACCAACCTGTTTCAATTTTAAGGAATACGGATTTTTATATTTTTGAAGAAAATAAAAAACCTATGGTATTTGTATATCCAAAAAATAATTTTGATTTTTGGCTCAAGTCTAAAGGGTCGTTATATAGATTTGTTGCTAAAACAAAAGAAATTAAAGGTGAAGAACAGTATGGTTATTCTATACCTCTTGATGTTTTATGGGAATATTTTTCTTGTTTTTCTGATGTAGAACACAATGAAGATTTAACTGATTCCTATATTGCTATTAACAACCTTACTCAATTTGTATTAAAAGTAATTCAAAAGCTTTATTTTATTCCTAAAGTTGAAATGTCAGATAAACTATTTTCTGTCAAATATGAGCTTTTTTCTTTCTCAGATGAATTAACAAATTCATTAAAAAAATTAAGTGATTTTGATTTTGATAAATTTTCAGCTATAAAAAATACTAAAGATTACTTAATTGATAAATATTTAAATTATATTCTTTTCAAATTTATAGGATTAAAAATATCTAAATTTAAGGATTTAAAAGCATCTGTATATTTTGTGAAACCTTTACAGCAAAAGAGATATTTCCGTTCAACAGATATTGCGATGTCTATATCAGATTGGCTTGATGAAATTTATATAGGGAAATATGATATTGTACCTGTTTTAAATATAACAAAAGTTACCGATGAAGATTTTGAATTAACCGTAACAATCAAACATAAACTAGAAGGTGATAAATCAGAAATATTACCTATAGAAGTTTTATACGAAAACAATAAGACTATTTTTGATAAACCGGCAGATTTCGTTACATCAATCATTGAAAAACAGTTAAATTATGCACTCAAGTATTATCCGGAACTTGAAGCTTTATTTGAAGAAGAAAATGATTTCAAATTAAAATTAAATGTAAATGAAGTTTATAAGGTAATGGCAAATACTGCATATTATTTAAATAAAGCAGGTATTGAATTAATCTTGCCTGAAGATTTTGGAAACATAGTTGTTCCAAGAGCATCTATTAATGCCAAAGTTAAAGCAGGCAGAGAATCAGACCTTGAAGAACTTTTAAATTTCGGTGCAAATGGTATGAATTTGAGAAATATTTTCGAATTCGATTATAAAATAGCAATAGGTGATGAAAAGATTTCGGTTGAAGAATTTGAAGAATTGACAAAAAATTCAAAAGGTCTTGTAGCATATAAAAATATGTATATTCTTATTGAACAGGACGAAGCGAAAGCATTAATAGACAAGGTAAAAAATCCGACAATAGAAAGTCTTACAAGGGCTGAATTGTTACATGCCGCACTTTCCGGTAATGTGAAAGATTATGAATTTGATTATGATTCAGCATTTGCAAATATTTTAAAAGATTTGACAAAAGTTAAAGAAATAACCCCACCTGAAGGTTTAAAGGGAAATTTAAGAACATATCAGGAAAACGGTTTAAGATGGTTATATACAAATACAATAAAAGGATTTGGAACGTGTATAGCAGATGATATGGGACT
>JAFQYI010000063.1 GCA_017406505.1 bacterium | reverse complement strand
GTGATTTTCAAGAACTTTTACATCTTTTTCTGCTTGAGTAAGTTTTCGTTTTTCTTCTGCTAAGTTTTCTAATGCTTTTTGTTTTAATTCTTCAAGTTGAACACCTTTTTCATATAGCGATTTCAAATATTTATCATAAGCATCAAGCATGTGGAAATCAGCTTTTCGCATATTAACCCTTGTAGAAACAATTTCCTTATTGTTTAAATCAATCATTCCTTCTGCTTTGTAGACTTCTTGTTGAGCTAGAATTACAGCTTGTAATTGTTGGTCTTTTTGTCTTATTCTGAAATCCAAAACTTTTTGAAGTCTGTATCTGAAAGGCATATATTTTCCTTAGCCGTATCTGTACTTACAAATTATCATATTTTTCTCTCATAATTTATACATACATTTGTATGATGTTTTATATTTAAGATTATTTTTTTTAAAGTCAATAAGATAAAAGTCGAAAATAATTATTTTGAACTTATACAAATAATATAAAATAAATTAACTATAATTAACATAATATGCTTTGTTTTTATTATATTTGATATAAATTACTTTTATTTTTTATCAAGTATATCTTGCATAGAAATTTTTATGTAAAATATAATTAGGTAATAACATACAATAATAAAGTAGATTATACAAAAATTTTATAGGATGGTATTTTAATATGTTTGATAAAAAAAAAATAAATTTAAATTCTTTATTTGTATTTTTTACTTTTTTAATTTTATATATAACTTTAATATTTTTAAATTCATGTGCATCATTTATTTTAGATGATATGGGAGTAGTTATTTCAAAAGAACCAATTAATTTTTTATGGAAATGTCCGGATCATGGAACATTATTTGCATTTTTTTTAAATAAGTTCTTTGGTCTATATTTGGCAAATTATTTTAATATTCACCCACAAGATTTCATTATAAAATTTGGTATTTACGTTAAATGTTTTTTATTTTTATTAATTCCTCTCTTTTCAACTTTTTGGGGATTTATAAATAAAAAAGAAACGAAAATTTTTATTTTTTTCTTTTTGTTTTTATACTTTTTAATATTTAATTCATTAAGATTCAGCATGGTTGAATTAGCTATGTCTACTGCCTTTTATAGATTAACTTTACCTATATTATTGTGGCTAATATTTTGGCTATATTTTTATAAATACTATATTAATAGTATAAAACCCGATAAAAAGTTTTTTATTACATGCTGTATTTTAGCTTTTATAATGGGTAACTTTGAAACAGAATCTATTTTTTCTATTTTGACATTTTTAATGTTGTTTTTATATGATTTTTGTTCTAATCCTCAAATGTCTTTTTCTAAAAAGCTAAAATCGATAGAAAAAAAATATTATATACCTTTTATTTTTTTACTGATTGGTTTTATAATGCTAATCACAAATGAGGGCTATTTATTACAAATTGATATCAAATTCTCTCGTTATCCTAAAGTCAATTTGTTTACATTACCTCTTATTTTTGAATTTCTAAAGGAATATATTTATCAAATTATATATAAACATATAACACCAATACTAATAATTTTTTTAAATTTAATATTTCTTTATTGTTCGAAAAAATACTCTTTAAGAAAGCAGGCATTTTTTGTATTATTTTTATTTATAAGCATTTTATTGTTTTATTTTAGTTTGTTCTTTGCAGGACCAACATGCTACTTTGGAGGATTTTGGTTAAAGCATAATGACTTGCAATTTATTTTGCACCTCTGTTTAATTATTATTGCAATTATTCCTATTGAAAATGTATTCAAAATTATTCAAGAAAAAGTCTATCAAAATAATATATTATTTAAACTAATTAAATTAATTGCTATATGTTTAATTATTATTTCTTTTATTATTAATGTATTTTGTTATATTAGAATTTCTGGCGAATATAAATTTAAAAATGAAATTCTGAGAACAAATATGTATTTATATGAAAAAATGACAATTTTTTATTGGCAGAAAGGAAAGACTGCTGTAATTCCATATAATTTTGAATTTTCTAATGCAAAATCATTTGTAGTAGATGATAATGTACTGTATCATAACCTTATCAGAGAATTTGAATACAAATCAGATGATATTTTTCATTATGGATATATGAGAACATTATATCCAACATTAAAAAGTAAAGGTTGTATATGCACATATCCTGAAAAAGCTTTTAAGCAATTTAGAGAAAATGGAGGAATAATTAATGAAAAAGAATTAAAGGATTTAAAATTTACTAGTCTATATGATGTGTATAAATAAAAAATTTAGACAAAATAATAAAGACTATAATTAGTACTCTAAATTGTCCGGATACTGATTTTTTAATTAAGTAATTATTTTTTATAAAGTATATCACACATATAAATTTTTTAATGTAAAATAAAATTATTATGAAGAAGAAATTTTATATTGAAACTATGGGTTGTCAGATGAATAAATCTGATACCGAACGCCTTGAAGGAATGTTTATTGAACTTGGATATCAAAAAACCGAAAGCCATAAAGATGCAGATTTTTTGATTGTATCTACTTGTGCAATACGTCAAACTTCTGTTGATAAAGCCTATAGTCAGCTCGGTGTCTGGGGAAAAAGAAAAAAGAACCAACCTAATATTAAAATAGGAATTTGTGGCTGTGCTGCAGAAATTGATAAAGATACTCTTTTTAAAAAAATGCCTTATTTGGATTTGATTTTTGGAACTCATAATATTTTTAAATTCCCTGAGTTTGTTAAACGAGTTGAACATGGGGAAAAAGTTTGTGAAATAACAACAATACCTTATCCGGAACCTGAAGAATTAAAACTTAACAGACAAAATACTGTTGGGGCTTGGATTCCTATTATTGAGGGCTGTAATAATTTTTGTACATATTGTGTTGTTCCATTTACAAGGGGCAGAGAAAGAAGTAGATTGCCTGAATTAATTATCAGAGAAGCAAAACAAGCTATACAATCAGGTAAAAAAGAAATTACTTTACTAGGACAAAATGTCGATAGTTATGGTAAAGATTTACATAATCCGGAAATAACTCTGGCAAATCTTTTACGTAAACTTAATCAAATCGATGGAAAATTTAGAATAAGGTTTGTAACATCTTATCCTACTGATATAACAGATGATTTAATAGAAGCCGTAGCAGAATGTGATAAAGTTTGCGAATTTTTCATATCCCTATGCAATCAGGTAATTCTCGTGTTTTAAAAGCTATGAACAGACGTTATGACAGAGAACAGTATTATCAAATTTTTAATAAAATAAGAAACAGATTTGAAGAAGTTGAAATAACTAGTGATTTTATTGCTGGTTTTCCGGGAGAAACAGAAGAAGAGTTTCTAGATACTCTTTCTGCAATAGAAGAATTAAAAATAGATTATTCTAATACTGCAATATATTCTCCTCGTCCTTTTACAAAAGCAGGTAAAATGACGGATTTATTTATACCTGAAGAAATTAAAGAAGAAAGATTTAAAAGATTACACGAAGTAAACTGTAAAATGACTCTTGAATCAAATAAAAAACTTGTAGGCAAAATTTATGAAGTCCTTTGCGAATCTCAAAAAGAAAAAAAAGGACAACTGATGATGAATGCAAGAACTAGAACAGGAAAACTTGTTCACTTTCAGTCAGATAAAGATTTGACCGGACATTTTGTAAATGTAAAAATCACAAAAGCTCAAACCTGGTGTCTATACGCAGAACTGGTTGTATAAATAATATGTTACAATGTGTTTTTTGGCTATTTTTGTCGTAAAATAACTTTATGCAAGGACAAGTTTTAAAGATATTTTCAGATTTTTATTATGTTGATACGCAAGAATACGGTATTATAGAATGTAAGCTTAGAGAAATTTTGAAGAAAAAAGAAGAAGCTGTCATTGTTGGTGATTTTGTAACATTAGAAGCTATTACGAAAGACAATAAACAAGCATTTATTGCATCTGTACAACCTAGAAAAAATTTTTTATCTCGCCCAAAAGTAGCTAATATTTCTCAAGCTATTATAGTTTCTGCACTTAAACATCCTGATTTAGACTATGAACAACTCAATCGTTATATTGCCCTTTGTGAATACCATAAAATCAAAATAAACCTTTGTTTTAATAAATGTGATTTAATAAAAGATAAAGAAATAATAGAAGAAATTAAATCAATATATGAACCTTTAGGTTATTCTTTATTTTTTACATCGGCAAAATTAAATGAAGGTTTCAAAGATATAGAAAAAATATTAGAAGGAAATATTTCAATATTATGTGGCACATCAGGAGTTGGAAAATCTTCTGTCATAAATATTTTATCAAACGGGATTTTTAAATTGGAAGTAAAAAACGTAAGTGATAAAACAAAAAGAGGTGTTCATACAACAAGACATTGTGAAATTTATAAAATATCACAAAATACATCAGTTGTAGATACTCCCGGTTTTTCAAATGTAAAATTTAATTTCATTATGCCTCAAAATATTCAAAATCTTTTTCCGGAAATTAAAAAATTAAGTAACTGTAAATATACCGACTGTCTGCATATATGTGAAAATGACTGTAACATAATTTTTAATATAGACAAAATAGCTTCTTCCAGATATAAAAGTTATATAAAATTTGTAGAAGAAGCTAAAGAATACAAGAAAAAAATAATATATGAAGGTAATAAAACAGAATCTTCTTCAAAATATAATAAAGGTGTAGAAATGGTAAAAATTTCAGGACGTAAAAGAATGCAATCTCGAAAAGTTTTAAATCAAAATATTGTCGAATATGAGGAATAAAGTATTGGAAAAAGAAAGTTATAAAAAAGAATATAAAGTTTTAAAAGATATTATAGAAAAAAAACTTGATGAATATGTTCCAATAAAATATCCGGAAGAAATTTATCAATCAATGAAATATTCCTTAAATGCAGGTGGAAAAAGACTTCGTCCAATAATGGCATTAGAAGTTTGTAAAATGCTTTCAGGAAGTTTTGAAAAAGCGATACCGACAGCATGTGCAATAGAAATGCTTCATACCCAAAGTCTTATTCACGATGATTTGCCTTGTATGGACAATGATGATTACAGAAGAGGTAAATTAACAAATCACAAAGCTTTTTCAGAATCTACAGCTGTTCTGGCAGGAGATGCGTTACTTAGTTATGCACCTAAACTTATAATAGAAAAATCAAAATTATCGGCAAATATAATTATGGAATTAATAAGAGAATTTTGTATAGCTGCAGGTGTTGATGGCATTATATCAGGACAAATAGTTGATATAGATTCTGAAAATAAAAAAATTTCATCAGAAACATTAGATTATATTCATGAATATAAAACTGCTAAATTATTTATTTTAGCAATAAAAGCAGGAGCAATAATTGCAGAAGGAACAACGAAACAAATACAGGAACTTGAAAAATTTGCCAAAGTATTCGGGCATGCTTTTCAAATTTATGATGATATTTTAGATGAAGTTTCTACATTAGAGGAATTAGGGAAAACCCCAGGAAAAGATGCAAATACACATAAAGCTACATATACTTCTATTTTTGGACTGGATAATGCAAAAAACAAAGTGAGGTTACTATGTACACAATGTTGTGATATACTTGAGAATAATAAAATGAATTCAATAATTTTAAAAGGTATAGTATCCGATATAATGGAAAGGGTTTGCTAATGTTTTTAAATACAAGTATAGAAATACTTTTTACAGCGTTTGAAGCAGCATTAATTGCTCAAATATTGAAGTTTATCGGATATTTAATAACTCATCAAACTATAAATTTTAAAATATTAACAACAACAGGGGGTATGCCGAGTTCTCATTCGGCAGGTACAGTAGCATTGGCGACAGTAGTAGGTTTTATTTGTGGATTTGAATCTGTTGAATTTGCTATAGCAGCAGGATTTTCCATTATTGTAATGTATGATGCAGCAGGTTTAAGACGTGCTGCAGGAAAAACAGCAGCCTGTCTTAATAAAATTATGGAAGAATTTTATGCCGGTAAACCTGTTGATTCTTCTAAAAAATTAAAAGAACTATTAGGACACACACCTTTTGAAGTTTTTGTAGGAGCAATTCTTGGTATAGCTATTGCTTATCTTAATCACTTTATATTATTTTAAACTAAGATGATAACAGCAGATTTTAAAATATTTGACGGATTTGAAGATTGTATTTTTGTTACCACAAGAAAAGGGGACATAATATATCAGAATTGCTCGGCAATAAAAATATTTTCTAAAATAAAAAATTTTTCTAAAGTAAAACATTATTTTTCTTTGGAAGCAGGTTATATTGATTCATCAAAATTTGATACATCAGTAATAGATTTATTATTTGAATCAAAACAAAACTTCTATTCGATATGTACATTCCAAGCATCAAGTGATATATATTATGATTTTGAACTTCAATCAATCAAAATAGGTGATTATATAATTATAAAGTTTAAAAATATAACAAAAACATTAGAAGCAAAATATCAGCAAGAAGCTTTTAATAATTTGCAAAAAAAATATGATAAATTAATTACAAGTTCAAAAAAAATTGAACAATTAAAAGAACAAGCACAACAGCATGCATTGCAAACAGCGTTAATAAATCGTATCTTTGCAAAGATACGAACTTCAGAAGGTATAGAAGATTTACTTCAAAATGTAATTTTAGAAGTTCATGAACTTTTAGGCTCATATAAAACTTATTTTGTACAATCCGGTTTAAAATTGTATAAAATAAAATTAGTCAATTCAAATAATTATAATGATGAAATTAACAAAAAACTTCAATTTGACGGGCAGGTTATTCAGAATATAAAAAATTTTAAAATATATTCTTCAACTTGTTTAAAAGAAAGTTTAAATACAGATAAAACTTTAGTAAAAGGTACACAAAGAGTTGTAATACCGATTTCTGACGGAAAGAAAGCAATAGGTGCGATAATTTCCTTAACAGTTCAAAATTTAGTTGTAAAAGCTAATTTAGAGCTATTGCAAACAATTACAGAACAATTAACAGGAGCCATTGTTAGGACTTTATTGACAGAAAATATAAAAAAACAGAATAAAAAACTTGCAAAAACATTGAAAGAATTGGAAGAAACACAATTACAACTTATAAATTCCGAAAAATTAGCATCATTAGGACAGCTTGTTGCAGGCGTTGCTCACGAAATTAACACCCCATTAGGATCTATAAGTTCTAATAATGAAATGTTAAAACGTATTATTGATAAAAATTTAATCAATCAAAATACAGAAATTATTAAAAATTTGAATGAAATTGACAATATAGCAGTACAAAGAATATCTAATATTGTAAAATCTCTGAAAAAATTTGTAAGACTTGATGAAGCCGAACAACAACCTGCAGATATTAATAAAGAATTAGATTTAACATTACATCTTATAAACCACGAAATAAAAAATAAAGTAACTATAATAAAAAATTATTCAGAATTACCAATGGTTAATTGTTATGTTAATATGTTAAATCAAGTTTTTATGAATTTGCTAGTAAATGCTTGCCATAGTATAAAAGAGCAAGGAACAATTACAATAACGACAAATGTCATAAAAAAAATGTTAATAGTTTCAATCAAAGATACAGGTTGTGGAATTTCTGAAAAAAACAAAGATAAAATTTTTAATGTAGGCTTTACCACAAAAGGCATAGGAGCAGGTACGGGATTGGGACTTGCTATTTCACAAAAAATAATAAAAAAGCATAAAGGTACTATAACCTTTTATTCTCAAGAAGGTAAAGGCACAGAATTTATCGTAAAAATTCCTTGTAAATAATTATTTAGTTTAAATTCCCATTAGCTATTGTATTATAAACTAATGATGATGCTCTAACAATAAAATCCTTACCTGCCGGGTGATTATATGGGCGTTTAGCCATAATACAGATAATATATTTATGACCATTTGGAGTTATAACAATTCCGGCATCGCCAAGAGTGTGCCCGATATCCCCTGTTTTATGGAAGAATTTTGCATTGGGATTTAATCCTGCATGAATTAATCTGTTATTTTTAACGTGTCCCATATAATCAAAAATTTTGTCTTTAGATTCTTTAGATAAAAATTCATCATTTTCAATATTATAAAGCATTCTTGCTAAATCTTCAGTAGTAGTAACATTTGTACCTGCCATATCAGGTAACCAGTTATTTATTTCAGTATTTTTTAATCCCCACATTTTAATAGCTTTATTAACATCATTCATTCCCCCAATTGATGACATAAGCATATTAGTTGAGGAATTATCAGAAATTTCAATCATTTTTCTTGCTAAAGAGTCTAATGTATATACATTACCTTCTCTTTGAAATTGTAAATCTCCGGACCCTTCTGCCCTATAATAATCTGTTAAGGTCATTTTATCATCAATAGTATGTTGTCCGGCTTCCATAGAACGAAATAATTGTAATAATACAGGTATTTTAATAATACTTGCAGCAGGATATGCCTGATGAGAATTATAAGATGCATATTTTCCTGTTTCATAATCCCAAACAAATACAGACGGTTGAATTAACTTATATTCACTTGCTAATGAAGCTAGGCTGTTTTCTAATGAGTACATGTTAGAAGTTAAATTCAATTCTTTCATAACAGGATTATCTGTTTTTGCTCCTTGTAAAGAATGAAGCCCTAAAAATTCACTATTATAAACATGTGAAGTTGCAGGAGAATATAATTTTTCAATGTTAATATTTTTAATAGTTTCTTTTGCATTTTTAATGATTGGTAAAAAGAAAGTTTTATGAGCAAAAGGAATAACACAGTTGTAAACAAATACAGCTGTAGATAATATGAAAAAAGCTACAGCAAAATTAATTTTCTTTTTAATTTTAATTTTTTTTCTAAAAGGTTTTAATGCATCAGGAGTATAAGTATAATTATAGTATGAGCTGTAATTTAAATTTTGTACCATATTCTCCGATTCATAGATTCTTTTTCTTGCTAAATTAGCATTTGTTCCTTGCAATTCTTAGTTCCCCCTGAACATAACAAACATTATACAACAATTTGTATAGTATAACAACTTGTTACAATCTGTCATAGTCTGAATGTATGAAAAATTATAAAAAATATCCTAAAATATTTGGAATATTTATATTTTTTTGTTAGAATAAACTATGTAATTGTATGTTTACAAATGTAACAAAGGATAATATAAATGAGAAACGTTATTATTTTCAGCGACAGACCATCATCTGAAATCCAATTTGTATTAAAAGATAGTGATGACTATGATGTAAGAGTAAAAAGTATAAATGAACTAAAAGAATCAGAAAAATACAATCCTTCGGTTATTATACTTGATATTCCTGAACAAAAATTAAGAGAAATATCAATGGTAACAAAATTAACAGTACCAACATTGATATATTCTGATAAGATGTATGAAAATTTAACACTTAGAGGCGATGTTTATGATTACATATTCAAACCTGTTAATGAGCTTGAATTAAAAATAAGATTACGTAATTTAACAAGAGTAAAGGAATTAAGGGAAAAAGTATCTTTAGTTTCAACAACAGATGAATTAACAGGTTTGCACAACAGAAAGTATTTACAAGAACGATTGGAAGCTGAAATATCAAGAGCAAGAAGATATGGAACAAAGTTATCCTGTTTACTTTTTGATATAGACTTCTTTAAAGTTGTAAATGATATGTATGGATATGACTGGGGAGATGTGCTCCTTAAAAAAATAGCAGAAATGTTATCAGGTTTTATCAGAAAAGAAGATATTTTAACAAGATATGGAGATGAAGAATTTATAGTAATTCTTCCTAATACAAAAGAAGAAAATGCATTTATTTTTGCTGAACGTTTCAGAAGAGAAATAGAAAAAATGGAATTTATTCCTGCAGGAGAAGAAGAAAAACACCCTATAACTATTTCAGGAGGTATTTCATCATTTCCATTTTTAGAAAATGTTGAGGAAAATGCAAATACATTAATTCGTTATGCAGAACATGCTTTGTATAATGCTAAGAAACGTGGCAAAAATAAGATTGTTCTGTTTTCTCAAGTTAATATTGAATACTAATTGGAGAATAATATGGAACAAGTTCCACGTTATTTTGCATTTGCGATAACGAATTGTTGTCAATCACATTGTGTAACTTGCAATGGTTGGACAAGTCCTAGAGATAATATAAAAAACGAACTTTCAACAAATGATTGGAAGTTCGTTTTATCTTCATTAAAAGAATGGGTTGGACCATTTGATTTTATTTTTACAGGAGGAGAACCTTTTTTAAGAAATGATATATTTGAAATAGCTGATTATGGGGCTTCTATAGGACTTATTCCAAAAGTTATTACAAATGGACTTGCATTAAAAAACAGGTGTGAAAGATTAATTGACTCAGGATTTAAAGATATAACAATATCTCTTAATGCAGTTAAAAATCCTGCCATTCATAATGAGTCAAGGGGTCTATCTTATGCATTTAAAATAACAAGTGATGTAATTCAAAATTTATCTTATTTAAACAGAAAGAAAAAAGCAGATAAAAAAATTTTGATTGCATCAGTAATTATGCCGTCAAACTTAGCAGAAATAGTGCCTTTGGCTGAATTTGCCGAAACAAATGGTATTGGTATTAACTATCAGCTTCTTGACGGTGGAACTTCTTTTTTTGATGCTTATGGGATATACGAAAAAAGCCAAGAATTTTATACTAAAAATAAAAATATTATTATTGAAGCTATTGAAAAGCTTATAGAGTTAAAAAAAATGGGTTATACGATTTATAACACAAATAAACAATTACTTGCTTTCAAAGATTTAATTCTCAATGCTTCTATATCCATGAATAAAAAACCAAAAATTCACGAAATGGTAAGCATACAGGAAACTTCAAAAGATATAAAAAATACAATTATTCAAGACAAGATAGTGATTGAGAAAATACAAAAAGTAATTAATAGACCTTATTTGAAAAATTCAAATCTTGAAATGGCACAATCAACTGAAAATTGCCAAATAGGAAATTATAATTTTTTAATAGATCCATACGGAAGTGTTCGGATATGTTTTAATTTTGAGCCAATAGGAACAATGGTTACAACTATGCCACAAAATATATGGACTGGTATCGCAGCAAATAGAATTCGAGAAAAAATTAAGAGTTGCAATCAATCATGTAAACTTTTAAATTGCAATTATCATGAAGGAGATGACTAATGCCTGAGTATATAAGCTGTGATTGGATAGAAGGAGGAATGGATTTTGATGTTGGAATTTATGGTTCCAATATTATGATGTGCTGTTATGTTAGTTGTCCTGGTGGAGGCAACATAATGTTAAAAAAAGATTTTGACGGTTCTTCGATAAATTGGGAGAGTTTCTGGAAATTAAAAAACAGTTATAGAAATATTCAAAAGTCAGG
>JAFQYI010000062.1 GCA_017406505.1 bacterium | reverse complement strand
TTATTAATTAAAAAATCTATATAATTATTAAAATTACTTTCTTCAAAATTTTCTAAATCTTTAAATTTTGCCAAAATTTTTTCGTAAGGAACTCCTTTTATTAAATTTTCAAAAATGATGGTTCCTAATTTGTTCATACCATAATATATACCTGTTTCGCTATTTATAATTATTGCGATTTCTTCTTCTATATCAGAGTACATTTTTAATTCATTTAATTTATATGTTGTCATTTATAGGAAACCTTTCTAAAAACTTTTTTAATGTTTCTACGTTATCATATATATTACTACATAATTTTATTTTATAAAATGGAAAAGATTGAAGTGTATTTATCAATTTTTTAATTGTTTCTTTATCTAATTCATCATTCATTTGCTTAATCGTTGAAAAAACTGTTTGCGTTATTGCTTTTCCCTTTTCTAGTGCTGAACACTCAATAATTGATGAATGTTTATCTTCTGTGAATTCTAACATCATACATAATTTTATGGGATATTTTTTCTTGAATCTGTCATGTAAATTAGCAATATTAATTACATATTTTGTTTTAATTCCATTGTTTGAAATAAACCTAGTTCCATCTAAAAGATCATACATCTCGTTATACATAGTTGGAGATAATGTTATAATGGAATATATAGGATACGCATATAATTGTTCATTGTTTTTTTCCAAAAGAAGATAATCATCAGCAATATAATCAAACCCTTTTAACATTGATAAAACAGAAAGAGTAGACTTTCCTTTTTTACCTCTTGCACATAATAAAATTCCATTATTATTTAGACCGATACAAGCTCCATGAACAAGATTTGTTGTTTCTGTTTTTAATATCCTGTTGAATATTTTAACTAATACATGACCTTCTTTTGCAAATTCTTCAATATCTAGAGTTTTCAATCCATAAAAAACAGTCTTTTTATCTATTGAATATATAGTTATAGACTTGTCATTAACAAAAGCTCCTCTATGTTGAATAGGAATATATAATTCATTATTCTGTAATATATAGTCAATATCATCTACTTGCCATAAAATAATAGTTGTATCATAGGTTTGACTTTCTTTAAGTATTGCCAATGTTAAATGTTTTTTTACTATAGAGTAAAATTGCTCAGAATAACAAATTACACGAACAATCTTTATACCTAAATCAAGATATAATATTTTTTCATATGAACTCTTTGATTTTATATATTCTATTAAATGTTTGTAGTTTTTTATTTTTGGTATGTTATTCATTCATATTCTACCAATTTTTGATACTTTAGTATTAAACTTGCTATTGTTGTACGTCGAACTATAAAGTCTTTAGCATACAAAATAAACTTATAATTTATCCGGAAATTTATTACTGTTATTATATTTCCAACTGATTTTATAATTGTTTCAACGAATCTGCATATAGGATTTTTTGATTTTAATTTAAAGACTAACCATCTATTGAATATAACATTAGGTCTTTTTTTCTTGAGAGCAGTAATAAACCAGTTTGTGTAAATATCATTCAATATCATAGTATGATATTCTTTTTGAAACATTTCCGGCATTTTATTTGGAATATATTTATTTATAAATCTAATAGCAATATGTACGACGGCTTCAGCTTTTATTTTTACTGTATTTTCTTTTACAATATTCCAATCAAAATTTTCTTTCAATTCCAGTAAATATTTACAATCGAAAATTGAATACAAAATACTTTCAAAACTAGAATCTTCCAATAGATTTTTTGTGAGATTGATAATTGCAATAAAAAAAATATCCTCTATACAAGGTATTAAAATATTTTCAATGCCATAGATTTTTCCATAAAAAGCTCTTTGATATATTGCAGGAAGGATTTTATCTTCAAATCCTGTCAATGGAGCCATTGTGTGATGAATATCAACTACGCCTAAATCTGTATCATATTCATGAACATCTATGCTATGTGCAACTTCTCTGTAGTAATAACCAAGATTTGCAACAATATTTTTTGCTAAGTCAAGTTTTCCTTTTGGAATCATTATATCAATATCACCCATTAGTCTTGGAAACTCTTTAAAATAATATTGTATAGATGCACCTTTAAAAACTAATATCTTAATATATTCTTCTTTTAATTTATTAATAATTTTAGCAAAATGAGAAATCAGTCTTAAATTACGAAATCTACAATATTTTAACAATCCTTTTAGTCTTGGTTCAATATATTTGGGGTATTTTATTTCAGGATGTTTTTTCATAAAATATGAAAGAAGAAGGGCTTTATATCCACCTTCTTCTTCAATATCCCACTTGGAAATAAATTCATCAAAATCGTCTTGAGTAACATTTTGTTTAAATATTATATCAATAAGTAATTTATCTTTATCAGAAATATATTTTTTTTGAAAAAATTCAATAAAGAGTTCATCTATCTCTTTCAAATTAAATTGTTTATCATTTGAATAGATATTTTGGATATAATTATTAGTAATATTTCTAATAGTATGTTCGGGAAGCATATTAGAATTATATAATATTTGACATATAATATCAAATAAAATAAATATATAAAATAAGGGGCTTGCACA
>JAFQYI010000061.1 GCA_017406505.1 bacterium | reverse complement strand
TTTTCATGGTTCTGTTTTCCGTCCATTCTTGGTGTTTTAATCCTTTTATACATTCTTTATATTATATTTCTAAATATTGAAATAGATAATAAATCATTTATATCTGTATTTGTTCAAAATGCATACATTTTTGGAATTGGTTTATTTGTTGTTATTTTATTTTTTGGTGGGTATATTTCACCTCTTAATTTCTATATTGCTGATTTATTTCAACATAATACCTCGTTATATAGTATTATCTTATCTTTTGAACAAATTTTTTGGATTATTTTTAAAACATTCTGTCTATTTTTAATTATTATTTTTATAAAAAAACAAAATTTATTTGATTTAGAACAAAAAAATCAAATTGATATTTTTTGGAAATATATCATACCTCTTTCTATTACTAATATTGTAATTGTTTGTATTATTATCAATCAAATTGGAGACTTTTATGTTTTATAAGATGTTACCAAATTTATACAGAAAGGTTTTTTAATGGGTGGTTCGGAAGCAATATTGTTTTATATTATATCTTTATTTGTAATTGCAGGTTCTTTTTTTGCTATTTTTTCAGTCAAAAATATTCATGCATTAATTAGTGCCTTTATTGCATTCCTCAATATTGGTTTCTTGTTCTTTATTTTAGAGTTACCTTTTCTGGGGGTTGTACAAATTATCATATTTTCTGTATGTTTATTGTCTATTCTTGTTGTATTATTGCTTCTAACCAGACAAAATTTAGAAATTAAACAAAAAAATAACTATATAAAATTTTTCATCTCTTTAATTACAACAGCTTTATTTACATTTTTAATAACTATTTTTATAAAAATTGGTGTATTACTTTCTGATGGTATCATTATTAGTCGTGTCATACCATCGTCTAAAGATATTGCCGTTGAAATGTTTATTAACTATGGTATACCATTTTCATTTATAGGATTATATTTTCTATCTGCAATGTTAGGTTTGAGTGTTTTAATGTTTGATATAAAAAACGGTAAAGGAGATTACAGATAATGGATTATTTTTTTAATATCGGTTTATATCATTTTTTAACAACAGCTTTAATACTTTTTGCTATAGGTTTTTTGGGTACAATTATTTCAAAAAATTTGTTAAGAATTTTAATTTCTCTTGAAATAATGTTTTGTGGTATTACACTAAACATAGCAGCATTTTCTGTGTATTGTGATGTCAGCCATTTTAAAGGAAGTATTTTAGCATTATTTGTAATAATACTTTTGGCAATACATGTGATAATTGCTTCTGCAATTATACTAAATATATACAAATTTAAGGGTTCTATAGATATTGAAAATTGTGGAGAACTAAAGGAATAATGAACTTTTTAGCAAATAATATACTTTTTATATATTTTTTCCCAACATTAGCAGTATTTGTTGCATTTTTGGCTCATTTTGTAAAATATTCAATATCATCAAATAAAGTCATGCTCTTTTCAATTATATCATCTTTATTTGAGCTGATAATTTCTACGTCTTTAATTCATACATTTATATTTGATAAAAATATTGAACCTTTTTCTAATTCTATAAGCTGGTTTAATATTTCTAATTTGAATATTTCTTTAGGAATATTAATTGATAAATTTTCATCTGTATTTTTGTTGATATTATTTATTATAGCTATTATTGTTCAAATTTTTTCATTTATTTTGCTTAAAAATGATAAAAATATTAATCTGTATTTTGGATTTGTAAATTTATTGATATTAACAATGACTGCATTAATTTTAAGTTCAAATTATATACAAACAGTTATTTTAGCTATAATTGCAGGTATGAATTTTTATTTAATTATGAATTTTCATTATGATAAAATTAATGTTTCCAAATACGCAAAAAAATTTTTTATCATAGACAAATTTGGTGATTTTTGTTTATTAGCTTCTGTTTTTATATTTATATATTTCATTAATGCTTACGAATTATCTTTTAATAGTGAATTATTAGGATATAAAGAATTAACAGATTTATCTGCTAATTTATATGTGTATATGTCTGATACTAATTTTTATTCTTTTAATAGTCTGGTACTTTTGGGTATTATGGCAAAATCAGGAATATTTCCTTTTCACGTTAAACATTTATTAGCTTGTTATCAGTATTCCCCATTATGCTATTTGATAAATTTTTCAATGGCTATAATAGCAGGAATTTTAACTTTTAGACTTCTGCCTGTTTTTGATTTGTCTGAAAAAACAGTTTATATAATTTTTATATTATGTGCAGTAACTGTTTTATATAGTTTAATTTATGGAATTATAAATAAAATTTTTATAAAAAAAGAATTCTCTTATATGGCATACGCATTATTGTCTATTATGTTTATGGTTCTTCCTATAACAGGAATTTCTCATTCTGATTATCCTAATTCCATAGAGAAAATTTTATTTATTTTGTTATTTATCGCATTATGTTATTCAATTTTAACAAGTGTTTTAATTTATATTTATAAAAAACCGGAATATATACAATGCAGAGCAGATAAAGAACTTGTCTTTGACAATGTTTTTGATTGGTTTGCAGATAATATTTTTGATATTCCAAGAAATATTATTAAAGTAGTTGATAAAAATATCTTACCAATTTTAACCAATTCTATAGGTTATTCAGCAAGATTTATGTCTTGGGCAATTTCTGTATTTCAAAATGGAAAAATTCAAAGTTATTTATTGTATTCTACTTTATTTATTTCAATGATTCTTATTTTATACTTAATATTTGCTATGGGGGGTATTTAAATATCAATGTTAGAAATGACTTCATTATTATCTTTAAATATTTTGATTTTTTCACCTATAGCAGCTGCCATTATTACAGCTTCTCCTATGTTTGGAACAAACCCTATCTATATTAGACGATTTTCAAAATCATTTTTAACAATTCATTTTTTATATTCATTATTGTTTGTTGCTTTTTATAATTTTAGTTCAGAAAGTTTTTATGATGAAATAACTGTTTCAGGTAACAGCTGGCTTAGTAAATTAGGAATAAATGCAGCTTTTGGGGCTGATGGTTTTACTATTTTACTTTGTATGTTTACTTCTCTAATATTTTTATTAACATTAATTATTTCTAAAACAATGATTAGAACAAAACATAAAATGTATTATACTTTAATGCATTTATTGTTATGTACTACTTTGGGTATTTTTTGTGCAAAAGATATGTTTGTCTTTTTATTATTTTGGCAAGCTGAACTTATTCCAATGTATCTTTTAATTTCTCAATGGGGAAGTAATAATTCAAAAAATTCTGCAATGAAATATGTTTTATACAATTTTATCGGAAGTATTTTTATTAGTCTTTCGATGGTTGCTTTGTATTATTACGGCTATCACTCAAATGGGACATTAAGCTCAAGTATTGATTTTTTGAGAATTTATCAAGCTGATAATATCTTTCCTTTGCTTTTACAAAAATTGATTTTTTGGTGTTTATTTATAGGTTTTGCTCTGAAATTACCAATAATTCCAATCCATACATATTATGTTTCTTTAATAGGAGAATCTGTAACACCGGTAAGTATTGTAACATCTTCTATTTTGATAAATACGGCAGCCTATGGGATTATAAGATTTAATCTTGATTTATTTCCTGAACTTTTTTCACAATATGCACCTATTATCATGATAATTGGTGTTATTAATATTATTTGGGCTTCATTGTCTGCTTTTAAACAAAAAGATATTGCTAAATTTTCTTCATATATAAATATTACTTATATGGGATTATTTTTGCTTGGTTTATCTTCTTTAAATAAATCAGGGTTTGATGGTGCTATATTTATCATATTTTCAAATATATTCATAGCTTCAGCATTAAGTTTATTTATAGGTCTTTTATATCAAACATTTAAAACTAAAAGTTTGTATGAAATAAAAGCCTTAGGTAAATTTGCCCCTAACTTTATGTTGTTAGGATATTTAATTATTTTTGCTGTTATAGGTGTGCCTTTAACTATAGGTTTTGCAGGTGATTTTCTTGTTTTTGCAGGTTCTTTTTCTGCTGATTTCCAAAATGCATTATTACCCAAAATCTGTTCTTTTACAGCTCTTTTATCTGTAATATTTTTAGCCTCTTGTTCCCTAAATTTATTTAATCAAGTTTTTAGTGGATTTGATAATTCAGATAAAAAATATCACGATATTTCTGGACACAGATTAACAGTTTTATTTATTTTATGCTTTTGTATCATTTTATTTGGTATATTTCCGAATTCTATTATGAATTTATATAATAATGTTACGGAAATGTTAGTTGAAATTTTGAGGGTATAAATTGTGGATTTATTGCTGTTTGAGTTAAAAAATGTATTTTTACCGGAAACAATTTTATTAATTTTTATTATTATTAATT
>JAFQYI010000060.1 GCA_017406505.1 bacterium | reverse complement strand
GAATTTATATGGAACGTACACTTTCCCATTTCTTATATTAGCTTTTTTAATCTTGTTCCAATGTTTTTTTCAAAGATATCGAAAAGCAGATGTAAAAAAATATATTGCTTTTGGATTATTAATATATATTGTGTTATTTACCGTTTTAAATTTTTGTTGTAGAAATTTTGCTTCATCTCCGTTAAAAACAAATAAAGGAACCATTTATCTACCAAAAGAACAAACAGAAGTTATAGCCAATATTTTGTCATATATAGAACAAAAAACAACAAAAGAAGATACAATATTAGTTCTTCCGGAAGGTTCAATATTGAATTATTTTTCAGACAGAAAATGTGATATGTCGTTACACATGTTAGACGGTTTATATTATGAAGCATTAGGAACACAAAAGACTATAAAGCTTTTAGATGATATTAACTATGACTATATTATATTAGTAGACGGATTTTATCTTGGAAGTTATGAAAATCAAAAATTATTTTATAATGTTTTATCAAAATACATATTTTCAAAATATAAAATAGAATACAGTTTTGCAGATAAATCAAATACAAATAGGATAATTATAATGAAAAAAAGAGATTAGCCTTTAAATAATCTGAATTATATCTTTACATAGAAAAAAGAAAGTCTATAAAAATATCAGTTCCTTTCTGTTTTTCTAATTTCAACCTAAACCGTTACTCAAACAATCTCTGTTTAAATATCTTTTCAATAAACAAATTTAAGGTGTTGAGTATATGAAACTTATACTTTTATAAAAATCAATGGTGTAGTATAAATTTGTAAAGAAATGTAAAGATAAAAAACGGCATCAATACAGCGTTACAAAATAAAAATAAGAATTTTTAAAATAATAAGGCAATATTTTTTTTGAGGGAATTTAGATAACGAGTAAGTGTGAAGTGGTGAAAGGTATATATTATGGAAATTCAAGCAATTCAAGCAAATACTCCTAGTTTTGGTGCAAAATTAAAGAATAATGAGGCTACAACAAGTTTAGTAAATAACATGGAATCTAATGACCTTAAAGATTTTAAGTCTGCTCTTAAAAAATTAGATAAACATCATAAAGGTGATGTTATAGAGCTTAGAAGAAATGAAGAAAAAAATTCTTATCAGCTTGTAAATACTGCAAATGAAGATAAGAAAGTGAATATAGATAAACACATTTATCGTACAATGGAAAATTGGGTAATAAAAAATTTAGAAATGGCTTCTCAAAAAGGTTCAGAAGTATATAATGCTTTATTCAATGATAAATCTGAAAAAGAAGAAAAAGAAAGAGAAGAAGTATTCTCTTTGATGGTATAGAAATATAAATAATATCATTAAAGTATAAAATAATAAGCCCTAAAGAAAAACAAATTTTCCTGGGGCTTTTTTATATCAAATTTATAATTTGCTAAATATCTATATTGATTAAAATAGTAAATTCATGTTAAAAAATTTTACACTAAATTGAGTAAAAATTGTTATTTTTCTTGACGTATCATATTTAGCACATTATGATTTTAAAATGGGTAATAGTGTCAAATATACCATTAATATAAAATATGGTAAGGAAGCATGAAAAATCCAGAAGTAAAATTTTGTACAAAACTTACATACTTAAAAATAGAATAGAAGTATGCCACATGCAGCGAGGTAAATAAATGTCAAAGAAAACATATTCTGAAAGAGTAACGCCGATGGGGATACCCAAAACCCGTTTAAATGATTTACCTGATTTGATTGAGGTTCAAAAGAAATCATTTGAGTGGTTTTTAAAAGAAGGTTTGAAAGAAGAATTTCTTTCATATTCTCCTATTAAAGACTATACGGGTCGTTTGGAGTTACATTTCTTACCGAACTATACGTTCGATAATGCAAAATATACAATAGAAGAAGCAAGAATTCACGATGCAACGTACGCAAAACAATTGCGAGTAATGGTTCGTTTAGTTAATCGTGATAGTGGTGAAATAAAAGAACAAGAAGTTTACATTGGAGATATTCCTACAATGACAGACAAAGGTACCTTTATCGTAAATGGTGCTGAACGTGTTATTGTTTCACAAATTGTTCGTTCTCCGGGTGTTTATTTCAAGAGAGAAATTTCTCCAACCGGAAAACGTTTGTATAATGCAACATTAATTACAAACAGAGGAGCATGGTTAAAGATAGAAACTGATGCTAATGATATTATTCACGTTAAAATTGATAAAAACAGAAAGATTTTAGCAACAACATTATTAAAAGCACTAGGTATAACTCCTTCAGAAATGGAATCTTTATTTACTCACTTTGAATTTTTAAAGAAAACTTTAGATAAAGATACAACGGAAACAACAGAAGATGCATTAATTGAAGTTTATAAAAAATTACGTCCCGGAGATCCTGCTTCAGCAGCCGGTGGAAGGCAAATACTTGAAGCAAGATTTTTTGACGAAAAGAAATATGATATAGGACGTGTTGGTCGTTATAAATTAAATAAAAAATTAAATTTAAATATTCCTGCAACTCAAAGAACATTAACAACTCAAGATTTAGTTGCTTCAATTGAATATTTAATAGACTTAACTTATGACGAAGGTAGTTGTGATGATATTGACCATTTAGGAAACAGAAGAGTACGTTCAGTTGGTGAACTTTTACAAAACCAATTCAGAGTTGGTTTAAGTCGTATTGAAAGAATAGTAAAAGAAAGAATGACTCTTCAAAATTCAGACACACTAACTCCATTAAATTTATTAAATACAAAACCGTTGATAGCTTCATTAAAAGAATTTTTTGGTTCTTCACAGTTATCACAGTTTATGGATCAAACAAATCCACTTGCAGAATTAACACATAAAAGACGTATTTCAGCATTAGGTCCGGGGGGGCTTGTAAGAGAAAGAGCAGGATTTGCTGTTCGTGATATTCACCCTTCTCATTACGGAAGACTTTGTCCTATTGAAACACCTGAAGGACCAAACGCAGGTTTGATTGGTTCTTTGGCGACACACGCAAGAGTTAATGATTACGGATTTATTGAAACACCTTATTTTGCTGTAAAAGATGGTAAGGTTACAGATGAAGTTCATTATATGTCAGCTGATGAAGAAGAAAACTTCCGTGTAGCACCCGGTGATATAATGTTGAATAAGGACAGAACTATAAAAGCAAAACAAGTTCCTGTTCGTTATAAATCAGAGTTCACAGTAGATGACTCAAGCAAAGTCGATTATGTGGGTGTTTCCCCAATTCAAATTATATCAGTTGCAACATCTGTAATACCATTTATTGAACACGATGATGCTAACCGTGCATTGATGGGTTCTAACATGCAAAGACAAGCTGTTCCTCTTTTAATAACAGATAGACCAGTTGTTGGAACAGGATTGGAAAAAAGAGCAGCAAAAGATTCCGGCATGGTTGTGGTATCAGAAGTGGATGGTATTGTAGACAGAGTTGTTGGCGAAGAAATTACAATAAAAGACAGAGCAGGTAAAGCTCACAGATACCAATTAATGAAATATGTAAGAAGTAACCAAGATACATGTATTAATCAAAGACCAATAGTAAAAGTCGGACAAGAGGTAAAAGCAGGTGATGTTCTTGCTGATGGAGCTTCAACTCACTTTGGAGAACTTTCACTTGGAAAGAATGTTCTTGCAGCATATATGCCTTGGGAAGGATATAACTTCGAAGATGCTATTTTAATTTCAGAAAGATTAGTTCAAGATGATGTATTTACGTCAGTTCACATAGAAAAACTTGAGATTGATGCACGTCAAACTAAGTTAGGACCTGAAGAAATAACAAGAGAAGTTCCCAACGTTTCAGAAGATTCATTAAGACATCTTGATGAAAGAGGAATTGTTCGTATCGGAGCAAGAGTTTATGCTGATGATATATTGGTAGGAAAAGTAACTCCAAAAGGTGAATCAGAACACCCACCTGAAGAAAAATTGTTAAGGGCAATTTTTGCTGAAAAAGCAAGAGATGTAAAAGATAATTCACTTAGGGTACCTCATGGTGAAGGTGGTCGTGTAATCGATGTTAAGGTTTTTGACAGAGAAAAAGGAGATGAATTACCACCTGGAGCAAATACAGTTATAAGAGTTTATATAGCTCAAAAACGTAAAGTGTCGGTAGGTGATAAATTATCAGGTCGTCACGGAAACAAAGGTATTGTTTCAAGAATATTAGCAAGAGAAGATATGCCATTTTTACCAGATGGTACTCCTGTTGATATAGTTCTTAATCCACTTGGTGTACCTTCTCGTATGAATGTTGGTCAAACTTATGAATGCTTATTAGGTTTAGCAGCATATTTAACTGGTGATTATTATGAAACTCCATCATTTGATGAAATGTATGGTGAAAATCAATCTGAAAAAGCAACTAAGGCAGAACTTTTAAGAGGTATAAAAGAGTCTGGTTGCGATTGGGTAAGAGAAGACGGAAAAGTTTATCTTATGGACGGTCGTACAGGAGAAAAATTTGATCAACCTGTAGCAGTTGGTCTTATATATTTCTTGAAATTAGTTCACCTTGTAGATGATAAAATCCACGCAAGAAGTACTGGACCATACTCATTGGTAACACAACAACCATTGGGAGGTAAAGCACAATTTGGTGGTCAAAGATTCGGTGAAATGGAAGTTTGGGCATTGGAAGCATACGGTGCAGCTTATACACTTCAAGAAATGCTAACGATTAAGTCTGATGATGTAAATGGTCGTTCAAGAGCTTATGAAGCTATTGTAAAAGGTGATAATATCCCAAGACCGGGTATCCCTGAATCATTTAAGGTTCTTGTCAGAGAACTTCAAAGTATCGGCTTAGATATAACGGTAGCTAAGAAAGGTGGAGAAGAAGTAAATCTTATGTCAGATGCTGATGATATTAGAAAATCAGCACCTAAAAGAGTACTTTCGGATATGGATTCCGATTTGTTAAATATTAACTTCTTTGAAACACCCAGTTCATTTAAAGAATAAGTAAATAAAGGGGACAATTAAAAATATGTCGACAAGTATAGATTATTTTGATTATATAAGAATCAGTATAGCATCTCCGGAAAGAATTCTTAAATGGTCATACGGAGAAGTTTCAAAGCCTGAAACAATCAATTACAGAACGTTAAAGCCGGAAAGAGACGGATTGTTTTGTGAAAGAATTTTTGGACCAACAAAAGATTGGGAATGCTACTGTGGTAAATATAAAAGAGTGCGTCACAAAGGTATAATTTGTGAAAGATGTGGTGTTGAAGTTACAGATTCAAAAGTAAGACGCCATAGAATGGGACACATAAAATTGGCAGCACCGGTTAGTCATATTTGGTTTTTGAAAGGTATTCCAAGTTATTTGGGACTTTTATTGGATATGACTCTTAAAGATTTAGAAAACGTAATTTATTTCAATAATTATGTTGTAATTGATCCTGCTGATAGTGAATTCAAAAAATTTCAACTTTTAACAGAAGATGAATATGATGAATTTAGTATGGAACATGAAGACAGTGGTTTAAGAGTAGGAATTGGTGCAGAAGCAATAAAAGAATTGTTAGGAGAAATCGTTCTTGATGAAGCTGCTGCTCAAATAAGAGGTGAATTAGAAACTGCCGGTGGTTCTGTTCAAAGAAAAGCTAAATTGATTAAAAGATTACGTTTAATAGAATCAATGATTGCAAGTAATACAGATCCAACGTGGTTAGTTATGGATGTATTGCCTGTAACACCTCCGGATTTAAGACCAATGGTTCAATTAGACGGTGGCAGATTTGCAACTTCTGATTTGAACGATTTATATAGACGTGTAATAAACAGAAACAACCGTTTACAAAGATTATTGGAAATGGGTGCACCTGAAATTATTGTAAGAAACGAAAAACGTATGTTACAAGAAGCTGTTGATGCACTTATAGATAACGGCAGAAGAGGAAGAACAGTTGTTGGACCAAATAACAGACCATTAAAATCTTTAAGTAATATTATTGAAGGTAAACAAGGTCGTTTTAGACAAAACTTATTAGGTAAACGTGTAGACTATTCAGGTCGTTCCGTAATTGTTGTAGGACCTCAATTGAGTCTTAACCAATGTGGTTTACCAAAAGAAATGGCAATTGAACTTTTCAAACCATTTGTAGTAAATAAGCTTATCGAAAGAGGACACGTTCAAAATATCAAATCAGCAAAGAAAAAAATTGAACGTTCAGATCCGGTTATTTGGGATATTTTGGAAGAGGTAATTGACGGACACCCTGTAATGTTAAACAGAGCACCGACATTGCACAGATTAGGTATTCAAGCATTTGAACCAAAATTGGTAGAAGGAAGAGCTATTCAGCTTCACCCATTGGTATGTACAGCATTTAATGCTGACTTTGATGGAGACCAAATGGCAGTTCATGTTCCTTTATCAATTGAAGCTCAAGCTGAAGCAAGAATGTTAATGCTTGCTACAAACAACATATTGGCACCTGCTACAGGAAAGCCTATAATAACACCATCTCAAGACATGGTTCTTGGTATGTATTATCTGACATTGATGAAAGAAGATATATCAGATAAGTTACATTATTTCTATAACTACGATGATGCGATTTCTGCATACGATTGTGGTGTTATAAAATTGCACGAAAAAATTGTAGTTCGTGATGAAAATAATAAGAGATTTGAAACTACGGTAGGCAGAATTATATTCAATGAAACCGTAAGAAAATCGCTTTTGTCCTCGTAGTTAAAAATTTAAGGTGATATAAAATGGATAATTTATCGAATAAAAATATGAAAAAAAATGTTGAATTTATAAATGAGCAAATGAATAAAAAATCACTTGCTAATTTACTTGCACAAATGTACCTTGAATGGGGTGGTGCAAAAACTGCAGATTTAGCAAATAATTTGAAAAATTTAGGATATAAATATGCTACAAAAGCAGGTACAACAATTTCTATTGCAGATTTGTCTGTTCCTCCTATAAAAAAACAATTACTTGCTGAAGCTGAAAAAGAAATTGCTAAATCTACTCACAGATACCTAAAAGGTGAAATAACCGAAGTTGAAAGATATACTAAGGTTATTGATACTTGGTCTGAAACGACTGCAAAATTAACAGAAAATGTTGTTTCTAATTTTGATAGATTAAATTCTGTATATATGATGGCGTTCTCAGGTGCAAGAGGTAACTTATCTCAAGTATCTCAATTAGTTGGTATGAGAGGTTTGATGGCTGATGCACAAGGGCAAATTATCGACTTGCCGATTAAATCAAACTTTAAGGAAGGTTTAAGCGTAACGGAATATATTATTTCAAGTTATGGTGCAAGAAAAGGTCTTGTAGATACAGCATTAAAAACAGCCGATTCAGGATATTTGACAAGACGTTTAGTTGATGTTGCACAAGATGTTATCGTAAGAGATTCGGACTGTGGTACTGAACGTTTCATAAATATGAAACCCATTATGGACGGTGATAAAGTTGTTGTACCTCTTATTGACAGATTGTTAGGAAGAACAGTTGCACAAGATATTTTAGATGAAAATGGCAATATTCTGATAGAAAAAAATACAACTTTTAACAGAGATGATGTTAGAAAAATTGCTCATTTGAATTTAAAAGAATTAAAAATGCGTTCGCCACTGACTTGTGAACTTGAATACGGTATCTGCCAAAAATGTTATGGTTGGGCAATGACAACTCAAAAGACAGTTGATGTTGGTGAGGCTATAGGTATTATTGCAGCACAATCAATTGGTGAACCCGGTACACAATTAACAATGAGAACTTTCCACACCGGTGGTGCTGTTGCTGTTAAAGGCGCCATGAAACAAGTTATAGCCAGTGATGATGGTGAAATTGTTTCAAGTATAAAAACTAAAAATGAAAGAACAAGACACGGTGATGAAGTTATTGTTACAATTACCGAAGGTGATATAGAACTAAAGACTGAAAAAAGAACTTACAAATATCACATTCCTGGACATGCAAAATTGCTTGTTGCAAAAGGAGATAAAGTTACTAAGGGTCAATTATTGGCTGAATATGCACCTCAAAGTGTTACAGACAGTAATACATTAACAGAAAAAGCGACTAAAGATATTACTTCTGATTTATCCGGAGAAGTTAGATTTGAAGACTTTGTTGCAGACGAAAAGAAAGATAGACAAGGTAATATTTCAAGAACGGCAAACAAAAATGGAATTATCTGGGTATTAGGTGGTGATGTATACAACTTACCAGGTGGTTCTAAAGTTCTTGTTGAAGATAAACAAAAGATTAAAACTGGTGAAAAACTTGCTGAAATTAATATTGCTTCTGAACATGGAGGAGAAGTTCGTGTAAATGATTCTCTTGTTGTAGAAGAAGTTAAATTTGAAGGTAAAAAAATCAAAAAAATAATTTCAGGTAAAGAATTAACTATTGTTATAGCTTCAATTGTACCTGCAAATGCAGCTTTTGAATCAACTAAAAAAGAACAAATTTGGACTGTTGAAGAAACAGGTGAAAAATATATCGTAAAATCACCTATTGATACTGTTGTAGAAAACGGTATGATTATCGCAGAACTTATTGATGATGAACATACGGTTTCTTCTAGTGGTGAAATAAGATATAACGGCATTGAGGTTGATGAAAATCAAATTATAACAAAACCTGGTGAAGTAATTTTTATACCTGATGAAATTCATCAGCTTGCCGGTAAAGATTCTTCATTAAAAATGGTGGAAACAGGTACTTATGTAACAGCCGGTACTGAAGTCGTTAAAGATTTATATACTAATATTGATGGTATTGTTGAAATTAAAGAATTTAATGATTGTATACACGAAGTTGTTATTACTCCAGGAGAAATGTATGAACTTTCAAGTATTAATGATTTGAAAGTTGATGAAAATGAACTTGTTGAAGCCGGAACAGTAATTGCAGACAAAATAAAAGCAAAAGAACTATCTATTGTTACAATTATGGATTCGGAAAATGACAACCTTGATTTAGATGATACAGCAGAAGATGTTGATGTTTCTCTAGATGAAGAAACAATGTCAAATAAACCAATTAAAATCTTGGTTCGTCCTGTTCAAAAGTTTGAAATTACTCCAAAAGAAGTTTCAATACGTTTTAATTCGACAGATGAATCTATAGATATTGTACCTATTACGCAATTGCAATATAAAGACGGTCAAAGAGTTAGAAATTATGACGGTGCTGCATTGACAAGAACAAGTTTAGTATTGCAAATGCAAGGATACCTTGGTCATTTAAAAGGTATGGTTGAACTTGATAAAAACAATAATTTAAAAGTTGTTGTATTAGAAACATTGATTATTAGACGTGAAATTGAAGGTCAAAACAAAACATTGCAATCAATGCAAACTGAACTTCTTGTTGAAAATGGACAAATCATTGATTCTAAAACACCTGTTGCAAAAACAAGAGTTCTTGCAATTAATGACGGTATTGTAAGTTTGAACAGCGATAGTGAAGATATAAGAAGATTACTTCTTGTTTCAGAAAAATATGAAACCACTATACCTGTTAAAAATCCATCTGTAAGAAAAAATGAATTTGTTAAAATGGATGCTCAAATTGGTGAAGACGGTGAAATTACAGAAATTTCAGGACTTGTTACCGGTGTTTCAAAAAATAGTGTTACTATCAGAAAAGGTCGTCCATACTTAATAAGTCCAGGTACTATGCTTCAAATTGCAAACGGTTCACTTGTATTAAGAGGCGATATGCTTGCTACATTAGTATTTGAAAGACAAAAAACAGGTGATATTGTTCAAGGTTTGCCAAGGGTTGAAGAACTTCTTGAAGCTAGAAAACCAAAAGATTCAGCTATAGTCGCAGAATTTGAAGGTGTTGCTGAAATTGAAATGCAAGATGAAGTTCCATCTCTGTATGTAGTAAATGAAACTGGCAGACACGAAATTAAATATCCGATTGATGCAACAATTGTAGTTAATAACGGTCAAAAAATATCTGTTGGTCAAGCATTAACAAGTGGTCCTATGAATCCACATGATATTATACGATTAAATGGAATTGAGGCTGCTCAACAATATCTCGTTGATGAAGTACAAAGAGTATACCGTTCACAAGGTGTTGAAATTGCCGATAAACACGTAGAAGTTATTGTACGACAAATGACTAAAAAGGTTAAAGTTCTTGAATCTGGTGATACAAAACTCCTTCCGGGTGAATTTTTGGAATTAAAAGAAATAGAAGCTGAAAATAATTTAATTGAAGAAGCCGGTGGTCAACCAGCTGTATTTGAATCTGTATTATTAGGTATAACAAAAGCATCTTTAAATACAGAAAGCTTTATTTCGGCAGCATCTTTCCAAGAAACAACGAGAATTTTAACAGAAGTAGCAGTAGATGGTAAAAAAGATATGTTAAGAGGATTAAAAGAAAATGTTATTATTGGTCGTTTAATCCCTGCCGGAACTGGTTTTTATCATTTGACTCATGCTTCCGAAGAAAAGGATATGGAAGCACAAAAGAGAGCTGCTCAAAAGAACAATGCTCGCAAACCTTCTGCAATTTTAGAAGAAATAGAGGGTATGTTTGGAGCTCCCGACTTTACTATGGAAGAATAACCTAACAGGAGTGGCAAATTTTTCATTTGCCACTCTTATTTTGTAATAAAGAAAGGAGTTACAAATGAAAAAAATATTAGTTTTTTTATTCTTATTTTTGTTTGCTAATATATTACCAACTCAAGCAAAAGCTACTAACGAACAAGTAAAAGCTTTTTTTAATGCTTACGTGCAAGCTGCTAATAATTTTGAAAATGTTTTTGATAAATATTATGTGTCAAATCCTGTAATTATTAGAGTCGTGGAAAAAAAGGATGGAACTACACAAAGCGTCAGAGTTCCTCTAAAAACATACCTCGAAGAAGGTGCTAAAGGTAGAAAAATTGGAAAGATGATTGGATATAAAAACAATTATATCAATATCAAAATTACGCCCTATGGTAATGATTTTAAAGTGTCTGCTATTAGAGTTCCTTCTCCTGGTGGAAAATATCCTGCACACTTTATTATAGGTGAAGATTCAAGTGGTAAATTGAAAATTAAAGAAGAATCAATGAATACACCAAGACAAGAATTTTTAAAATAAATAGATTAAAATTTTTATTAAAATATCCCATAATATAGATAATATTAATCTTATTATGGGATATTGCTATTTATTGAATAATACCTGCATCAATTATAAATTCTTTTTCTGTAACTTTTACAATAGCCCAACGCAATACATTAATCCCTTTTTCTTCAAAATATTTTTCAATTTGATTTGCATTAAATGGTAATTGTTTTTTTATTTTAATTTGGATTGTAGTTATCATTTATTCTACCGTTACAGATTTTGCCAAATTTCTTGGTTGATCTACGTCTTTGCCTAAAAATTCAGAAATATAATATGCTAATAATTGACAAGGAACATTAGCTATTATCGGTGATAAAATTTCAGGAACAGGTGGTATTTTAATTATATTTTCAAAAATATCTTTTAAATGTTCATCTTCTGCTGATGTTAAAGCTATTAATCTAGCATTTCTTGCTTTTGCTTCTTCACTGTTTGATAAAATTTTGTCATAGGTTATTCCTCCAGGAATTAAAATGGATAATACCGGCATAGTTTCATCAAGCATTGCAATAGGTCCATGTTTTAATTCACCTGCAGCATATCCTGTTGCGTTAATATAACTAACCTCTTTCAATTTTAATGCCCCTTCAAGTGCTGTTGCTAAGTTTATCCCTCTTGCTATAAAGATAAAATTTTTATAATTTGCAAATTTTCTTGCACACTTCTGAATTTCTATCTTATTATTTAAAATTTCTTCAAGTTTTACTGGTATCTGTATAAGCTCATGCTTTAAATTTTTCAAATATTCTAATGATAGAGAATTTTTAATTTCAGCAAGCTTGATTGCTAATAAATAAAAAGACAACAATTGGGCAGTATATGATTTTGTTGCAGCTACGCTTATTTCTATACCTGCAGATACAGGAATTAAACTATCTGCGTATCTTGCCATGCTGGAATCAGGTCTGTTTGTTATAATTAAAACATGAGCTCCTTTTTCCTTAGCCTGCCTAATTGCCGTAATTGTATCTGCTGTTTCTCCGGATTGTGAAACCCCAATAACAAGAGTCTTGTCGTTGGTAACAGTTTTTCTGTATATATATTCACTTGAAGGTTCGACTTCTACTGCTATTCCTGTAAAATCTTCAATAATATATTTTCCAACCATAGCTGCATGCAATGAAGTTCCACAAGCAATTATTTCTATCCTGTTTAAATTTTTTAATTTATCATTGTCTATTTGTACTTCATTTAAAACTATTGGTTCATCAATACTACATAATTTACCATTTAAAACATTTCTAATTACATCAGGCTGTTCGTGTATTTCTTTTAGCATAAAATGCTTATATCCTAATTTGCTTAATGCTATAGGTTCCCACGGAAGCTGTTCTGTTTTCTTTTTAATTAAATTATCATTTTCATCATAGAAATCAATATTAGTTGGTGTAACAACAGCAATATCACCATCATCAAGATAAATTGCTTTTTTTGTATATTCTATAAATGCAGGAATATCACTGGCAACAAAATTTTCATTTTCTCCAAGACCTATTAATAATGGAGCATTTTTTCTTGTCGCAACAATTTTATCAGGTTCGTCTTTATGCATAACGCAAATCGCATATGCTCCTTTTAATTGTTTTAATCCGTTTTGTACAGCTTGCTTTAAATCATGCGTTTTACCATACTCAAGTGCAAATAAATGAGCTATTGTTTCTGTATCTGTTTGTGAACGGAATATACAACCTTCTTTTATTAATTTTTCTTTTAATTCTTTAAAATTTTCAATAATACCATTATGCACAAGAACAAGTTTTCCACAAGAACAAGTATGAGGGTGAGCATTAAATTCTGTAGCACCACCATGTGTTGCCCAACGAATATGACCTATACCACTTTTTACATTTTTTATTTCGGATTTTTTTTCTTGTAACAAATTTTTAAGATTTATAAGTTTTCCAATAGATTTATAAATCTTTATATTTCCTTCGTCATTAACAGCAATTCCTGCCGAATCATATCCCCTGTATTCAAGACTAACTAATCCATCTATTAATACTTTTATAACGTCTCTATTGCCTACATATCCAACTATTCCACACATATTATATTCTCCGATAATGTATTATAATCCATTATACAATATGAAAAAAAATTAGGTATTAAGTTAATATAAAGATAAATTCTAAACGTATATTAATAAATACTTGCAAATATTATAATATCAGTTAAAATAACATTGTACAGCAATACATCAATAAGGAGATTTTATACATGTACTCGAAAGACCAATTATCTGAAATGATTTTACATGACTATGAATCATTTAATTCTTTTAGAGCAAAATCAGATGAAGAAATTGATTTAACTGAAATGGATTTTTCTAACGCAACATTGGAAAATATTGATTTTACTAATTGTGATTTATCAGGAAGTACATTTTCGGATACTACACTGTCCTTAGTAAATTTTACTGATGCAAATTTAGAATCTGTAGATTTTACAAGAGCAAATGTTGTTGAATGTGATTTTTCAGGTGCATTATTAAATGGTACTAATTTTAACTTTGGAACTTTAAATTATTGTAATTTTACAGATGCAGATATGGTGGGCTGTATATTAACAGAAGCTGATTTGACAGATTCTGATTTAACAGCATGTGAAAATTTATCAGCTTGCAGATTTGATGATTCTACTATTTGGCCGGATTCAGACATGTTGCCTGAAGATTTTGATACATCTTCTACAAAAGATTTATCTGCTCTTGAAGATGATGAAGATATTTCTAGAGAAGACTACTAAATTTCAACATTTTTCATCATATCAATTAGTGTTTGAATAGTCGTTGCCATAGAAACACTATCTGATGTTCTTTGTTGTAAAAATGCGTTAATTTGTGGCATATATTCAATTGCAACATCTAATCTCGGATTACTTCCGGGATTATACATGCCAACATCAATCATGTCTTTATTTTCCCGATATAAAGCCATAAGAGTTCTCATTTTTGCCGCTGCTGCTTTATGCTCAGGTGTACAAATTGCTGAAAATAAACGGCTTATGCTGCCCAAAACATCAATAGCCGGATAATGATTCATTTCTGCAACTTTTCTTGATAAAAATATGTGTCCGTCTGTTATACCTCTTACCGTATCTACTACAGGGTCATTAATATCATCGCCTTCCATAAGTACTGTATAAAGTGCTGTTATAGAACCTCTCGGGGAATTTCCTGCTCGCTCAAGAACTTTTTGTAACCACGAAAATATTGATGGAGGATATCCCTTCATCGTTGGGGGTTCTCCAATTGATAAGCCCACTTCACGCCCTGCCATTGCACAACGTGTTACTGTGTCTGTCATTAAAAACACTTTTTTACCTAAATCTCTATAATACTCACAAATTGCTGTAGCCGTATGTAAACATTTTTGACGAATTAAAGGAGGTTGGTCACCAGTAGAACATACAAGTACAGATTTTGCCATACCTTCTTCACCTAAAGAATCTTCAACAAATTCTTTTACTTCACGACCACGTTCTCCAATTAATGCTACAACGTTTACATCTGCATCAGAATTTCTTGCTATCATGCCTAAAAGCGTTGATTTACCAACACCTGAACCGGCAAATAGCCCCATACGCTGACCACCACCAAGTGTTAATAATGAATCTATAGCTCTTACTCCACATGAAAATTTTTCTGTAATAATAGGTCGCTCAAATGCATCAGGAGGTGGATTATCTATATTCATCCATACTGCGCCTGTTGTGTCCATAGGCTTTCCATCTATCGGTTCTCCCAATGGTGAAATAACTCTACCTAATAAAAAATCTCCCATTGGTACTATTATTGGTTTTCCTGTTGATTGTACTAATGCTCCTTGTCCTATGCCTGCTCCATCATAAAGTAATAATAATTGCGCATATTCTCCTTTAAATGCTACCACTTCTGCTGCTTTACGTTCTCCGGTATTAGTTTCAATAAAACATAAATCTCCAATCTTTAAACCAGGTAAATTAACTTCTACTGTTAATCCCAATAATTTTGATACGGAACCTTTGTAACTAAAAAGAGGAGTATTATGAATTATTTCAAATGCCCTTTTTTTGGTAAATTCTATTGATTTTTCAAAATTTTGATATATATCCATTATCCGTTTCCAAAATTATAATCTTGTACATACGATTCACCTATTGTATCTACTGCTTCTACTCTTATATCTGTAATCAGTTCAGAATATGATATTACAACAATTGTCGGAATGTGTCTTTCTAATAATTGATATAATGGCAGTCTGATACGAGGAGAACATAAAATAACCGGTTGTCTGCCAATGTTTTGATGTGCTCTCATAAGTGTTGTTGCCGATGATTCTATAAGCTCTTGCACCTGCAATGGATTTAATAAAAACATTGTTCCAAGCTCTGTTCTCTGACAGCTGTCATCTAAAACTTTTTCCCATTCGGCAGACAATGTTAAAGCATATAATACCTTATCCTGCGTTGAATTAGAAAGACATATCTGTCTACCTAATGCTGCTCTTAAACGCTCTGACAAAATGTCCGGCTCTTTTGAAAATCTTGCATAATCACATAGTCTTTCAAATATAAACATAATATCTTTAATAGAAACTTTTTCTCTAATTAAATTTACAAATATCTTTCTTAAATCACTCGTCGAAATAATCGTAGGAACAAGGTCATTTACAAGTGTAGGGTCTTGACTTTTTACAAGCTCCATAAGCTTTAAAACATCAGTTTTTGTCATAACTTCGTCTACATATTTACGTACACTTTCTTGCAAGTGCGTAACAATTACATCTACTGAATCAACTTGTGTTAAACCATCTCGTGGATCAAAATCATCAGGGTTTAACCAATAAGCTTGAGTTTGGAATGTTGGGTCAATACCTACAATTGCATCTTTTGGTACATCTTTGCCTAAAGAGTCCCATTGATCTGCAATTACCATGTTTTTACCAGGATATACCGTACCTTTTGCTACTGTATTACCACGTATTGCAATCATGTATTCATTTGCCTCAAGCGCAGATGAATCCATAATTCTTATGTTTGGAATAATAAACCCTAATTCGTCTGTTACTCTTTGTCTTAATGCTGCAATTTTAGGAAGTAACTGTCCCTCTTGATCAGGGTCTGCAATAATCAGCAATCCTGAACCTACTTGCAAACTTAATACATCAACACCTAAACGCTCATACATTCTGTTCGGATTTACTAAATCTTGCATGTTTTTACGTACATTTTCTAATTGTCCTAACTGAGCTTGAACATCTTGATTAACTAATACTGAAAATGCTGATATAGATATTATTATTGCATATAGCAAAAAAGGAAACCATGGCAATCCTGTCCAAAATGATGTTAGGGCTATTAATACTAAAAATCCACTTGCAAAAAACAAACTAAATGGTTTTGTTAAAATTTGAGATTCCAAATCTTGTCCTAATGATGGACTGGCTGCTGTTGAACGCGTCATTACTATACCTGCCGATACAGACATTAAAAGTGATGGTAATTGTGCTGCAAGTCCATCACCTACAGTTAAATTTGTATATTTTTGTACTGCTTCCGATAATTCCATACCATTTTGGACAATACCTATCAGCAATCCTCCGACAATGTTGATAATCGTAATAATGATACCTGCCATCGTATCACCTTTTACGAATTTCATTGCACCGTCCATGGAACCGAATAAACTTGATTCTCTTTGTAAATCTTCACGTCTTTTTACTGCTTCATCAGGAGATATAAGTCCTGCATTAAAATCGGCATCAATGGTCATTTGTTTACCTGGCATAGCATCTAATGCAAATCTGGCTGATACTTCTGCAATACGTTCTGCACCTTTTGTAATTACCATAAATTGTACAACTGTAATAATTAAAAATATTACAAATCCTACAATCATATTTCCACCTGTTACGAACTTTGCAAATGCATCAATAACCTCTCCGGCTTCTCCTTTTGCTAAAATTGAACGAGTTGAAGCAATAGACATTACTAGTCGAAACATCGTTCCAATAAGGATAATAGATGGAAATGCTGCTAATTCAAGAGGTTTGGTAATATATATCGAAATCATTAGCAAAACTACTCCAAGAGTAATGTTAAAAGCAATTGCCATATTTATACAAAACGGAGGTAACTCGACAATCAATATGACTACGAGAATAATTACAAATATCGCTAATCCTATTTCACTTAATGGATTTCCTCCTCCTGAAGGCTGTGCCACTTTTTACTCCTGTTTTTGAATATTCTTAAATGCCTGCTCTAATATAGATAAACCTGTATCAATTGTTGCATCTATAATTCCATTTCCTGTTATTATTATTGCTCCTCCCGATATTATTTTATCATCCGGTATTACTTTTATTTTTGCTTCTATTGAATCTGCTGATAAAAATTCCGGTAAATTTTCTCTTACAGCTACAGCATCTTGAGGTTTTACTCTGACTGTTATTCTATTGTCCGTTTTTAATGTATCACCTAATGCTGATTTTATTAAACTCAATAAAGCCGTTTTATCTTGTTCTATTTCTTTATTAATTATCTTTTTTGCAATTTCTACACTTATTTCTAATATATGTGGTGCTATATAACTAAACATCTCTTCTTTGTATGCAAAAAATCCTTGAATTGCTTTATTTAACTTTTGAATATCTGCTTGTGCTTTTTCTATCCCAAGTTTATGTCCTTCAACTACAGCTTGTTCTCTTATTGAATTAGCTTCTTCTTGTGCCCTTGAAACTATATTCCTATCATCAATTCTTCTATAACCCCTTCTTCGACTTCCCTGTCTACGTTCTTGTCTTGCATCAAAAACTATATCCTCAAAACTTAATGGTATTTGTGGTTCACTTTCTTTTGTTTCTGAGGTTTGTTCTAAACCATTTTGGGGTGATTCTATTTTTTCTTCTTTTTTATTTTCAGTTTTTTCTGACTGACTTCTTTT
>JAFQYI010000006.1 GCA_017406505.1 bacterium | reverse complement strand
GCATTCTGGAATATGTACTATCTGAACCTCCTCCTACAGCAAATGAAGATGATAAATTTATTATAACTTTATCATCTGTGGTTGTAATGCTTATTAATCTTGCAGCATCAGGTACTTCTGAATATATTCCGTCTGAAATTTCAATATTATTTGGACCGGATAACAACATCGTTATTGCTTGAGTCAATCTGTCTTTTCCTGGTGCTAACGGTCTTTTTACAGGTTTTAAAAATTGCCCTCCTGATTTATCAGTTGTCAGCATATATACATATATATATGTATCGTCTTTTTCTTCTGTTTTTTGTTTTATTTCAGTATTTTCATTTTTAATTTCCTCTACAGGATTATTGTCTATTATTTGAGTATTTTCTTTATCCGTAAAATCTGGTATTTTGACATTTCCTCCGGTAAACTTGTCGTAGCCCCACCATATTGCAAGACAGATAACTATAAAAACTATTAACTTTGAAAAATTATTCATATCAACTACCTTATTCAGTTATATCACAATTTTTTGGAATTATAAACATTCCTTGCACATAAATTTTATCATCTATTATTTTTACATTTTCTATTGTTATGTAACAATTTGTATTCCTAGCCAATTTTAACATAAATGATATTGGGTTAAAACTGTTTATTTGTGGCAACATTTTTGTCAAATAAATTGAGGTCTTTGTATTCGATATATTTGAAAAAATTATATCATTATCAGCAATTGACAGTTCTGTAGAAATTGTAAATTTAGTCTTAATAAATAGTGATGATATATCAACTAAAATATTTAATTTTGAATTTTCGATATACCATTTTATGGTACATATATTTCCAATGTTAATTCCAAATGTATTTATTAATTCATTATATATATTGTCTAAATCTTCATTTGTTACAACAGCTGAAAATGACACCGGTATATCATGTGGAAACATATATTCTTTTTGATTTAGTACAACTTTATTATATGGACAAAGTGTTTCTGCCCTAAAATCCGAAATAGAATAATTTTTTATAAAAATTCTTTTTGATTTAGCTATAATTTTTCTAAATTCACCGGATTTTAGTGCCTTTGCACTTTTTGCATTAACAGAAATATTAATATTATTTTTGTATTTATATTTAATATATTTTTCTATCGAAAATTCTGTCAATTTAATTTGCAAAAAATCAATGCCAAAAATTTTAGCAATTTTTGTATTTATTGTATTCGGCATTTCTTCAAAATTTTGACATTTAAAGTTGTTTGAACAAATTGTATCTGATATTGCCACGTTTTGAAAAAAAATAAATAAAAATATAATATAAAATAATTTTTTCATTATATAAATACTTTCTTTATTTTTATCAAATTTTTATCAAATTCTCCTAATGCAATAATTGTATTATTATGTTTTAAAAACACATTACCGAGATAAAAGCCTTTTGCATCTATTGAATTACCATTTTTAACTTTATTAAATTCATATTCTGTAAGATTAATTTGAGGAAAATTTAAAAGTGTAGTTACAGAAATTATATTCTTTTGCACTTTAGATATTTCATTTATATCATTAACATTAAGAGAATCATCAATGTACATTCCACCTGATTTAATTCTTGTTAATCCGGTCATTATGGCACCTGTTTTAAGTAATAGTCCCATATCGTTAATTATTGAGCGAATATACGTTCCTTTTGAGCAATTTATTACAATTTTGCCCTTTTGATTTTTTTCGTCAAAATTTTCTAAAATAATTTTGTTAATTATAACCTCTCGTTCTTGAATATCACATGTTTCCCCATTACGAGCAAGTTCATATAATTTTTTTCCTCCAACTTTAACAGCACTATATATAGGAGGTTTTTGTTTAATCCTACCCTTGAAGTTTTCAAGAATATTTGAAATATCTGTATTAGAAACTTTTTTATCGGAATAAAATTCAATTTCAGATTCTGTATCATAAGATTTTGAACAAACACCTAATTGAAAATCTGCAATATATTCTTTTTCATCAGATAAAAAATCAATTAATCTTGTTGCATTGGAAATAGCAACAGGTAAAACACCTTGTGCAAGTGGGTCTAAAGTTCCGGCATGACCAATTTTTTTGATTTTTAATACACGTCTTAATTTATTAACTACATCATGTGATGTAATACCTGCAGGTTTATATACATTTAAAAAGCCAAACACAACTATTTAATTTCACCTTTTGATATTTTATTAATTAATTCAATAACTCTTGAACCACGTTCAATTGAATTATCAAGAATAAAACGCAACTCAGGAGTTAATCTTAATCGAACACGTCTGCCAACTTCATATCGAATTTTGGGAACATCTTCTTCTATAGCAGCAATAGTTTTTTCTTTGATGTCGTCAGGTGCAAAAACAGAATAATAAACTTTTGCAAAAGAATTATCATGAGCCAATTCTAAATCAGTAATTGATACAATTCCCCCAATTCTGGAATCATTCAATTTCTTTTGAATAATATCTGAAATTTCTTTCATCAAAGTTTTTCTAATTTTTTCATTTCTGAACTGTGCCATAAAAACCTCTATACAAGTTCTTGTCGTTCAACCAATTCTACAGTTGTTACCTTAATTATATCTCCAACTTCAAGGTCATTAAATTTTGCAAAAGAAATACCACATTCAAAACCTTGAGCAACTTCTTTTACATCATCTTTAAATCGTTTTAATTGCTCAATAGAACCTTTGAATATTTCATGTCCGTTACGCATAACTATTGCAACTTTATTTCTTGCAACCTTACCTTCGGTTACATAACAACCTGCAATCTTAGTTGTTTTTCCGATAGTAAATATTTGACGAACTTCTGCTTTACCAATTTCAACAATTTTTTCTTCCGGTTGTAACAAGTTAAGCATAGTTTTTTCTAAATCTTCCAAAATTTGATATATGATATCAAATTTCTTAATAGTTACGTTGTATTTTTCAGCAGCAGCCATAGCATTTGCATCTTCTTTAACAGTAAATCCAAGAATTAATGCATTACCTGCACTAGCTAACATAACATCGGCTTCTGAAATATCACCTACACCAACATGTATAATCTTTGTTATAATTTCTTTAGACTCCATCTGTGTAACAGCTTGTGCAACAGCCTCGGCAGCACCGTGAGTGTTTGCTTTGATAATAAGATTTAGTCTTTGAATGCTATCATCTTTATCTCCTATTGCATCATTTCTAACATGAGCCGGCATTGTAGCTTCAAGTCTGGTCGTTCTTTCCTTTTCTTTTCGTTCAGCAATAATTTGATGCATTACTTTTTCATTTTCAACAGCTTCAAATCTGTCTCCTGATTGTGGAACTTCTGAAAGCCCAAGTATTTCAACCGGTGTAGATGGTCCTGCTTTTTTAATTCTATCTCCATTATCAGCAATTAATGCTCTAACTTTTCCACCAACATTACCTACTACAAAACAATCCCCTGTATGAAGTGTTCCGTTTTGAACAAGCAATGTAGCTACAGGTCCTTTTCCTTTATCAAGATTAGCTTCTATAATAACACCACTCGCTTTAGCTGAAGGATTTGCTTTATAACCGTTTACTTCTGCTAATAATAAAATATATTCTAAAAGTTCATCAATACCTGTTTTTTGTAAAGCACTAACTTTAACACAAACAGTATCTCCACCCCATGCTTCAGGAACAAGTCCATATTCTGTCAATTGCTGCAATATTTTATCAGGATCAGCTTCCGGTTTATCACATTTATTAACAGCAACTATTATCGGTACTTCAGCAGCTCTTGCATGGTTAATTGCTTCAACTGTTTGTGGCATTATGCCATCATCTGCAGCAACTACCAGAATTGCAATATCTGTTGCTTTTGCTCCTCTTGCTCTCATTGCTGTAAATGCTTCGTGACCAGGTGTGTCTACAAATACTATTTTTTTATTATTGTGATATACTGTATATGCACCTATTGATTGCGTTATACCTCCAACTTCCGTTGAGGTTATTTTATGTCCTGTTTCTCTAATAGAATCGAGTAATGTTGTTTTTCCATGGTCTACGTGCCCTAATATACTAACAACAGGGGCTCTTGTTTTCAATAATGATTCATCTACATCTGTTATTTCTTTTAATTGTTCTTCTTTTTTCAATTCTTCTTCTATAAATGCATCTAAATCTTCATCTTGAACTTCAATTTCAAAATTTGCACAAACTTTCTTTTGAGTTTCTATATCTATAACTTGATTAACAGTTGCTAAAATTCCGTTCATCATTAAAAATTTTACGACTTCTGCTGAAGATTTATTAATTTTTTCGGAAAGTTCACCAACAGTTAATACAGAATTAATAACAACAGATTTGATTTCGGTTTGAGTTTCTTCTGATTTTTCTTTTTTCTTATGTTTTTGAGCCATAGCCTTTTCAAGACTAATTAACTCTTGTTGTTCTTCTTTAGACTTGTATTCTTTATCTTTTTTATTTGTATCTTTTCTTTTGGAATAGCCTGGCTTATTTGTATAAATTTCTTGAGGTATAAAATGTCTTTTTACAGGCTCTTTCCTATCTGTTCCAAAAGGCTTTTGAGGTCTTTCTGAATCTTGTTTTTTTATTGGTCTTTCTGGACGTTTATTATCCGGACGCGTAAATTTATTTTCTGTTTGTGGTTTTGAAAATCTTTCAGCCCTTCTTTTTTCTAATGCAGCTTTTTCTTGTTCACGTTTTTTTCTGTTATTTTCTGCTTGAATTTCAGCACGTCTTTTTTGACTATTTTGATTATTATACTCTAGT
>JAFQYI010000059.1 GCA_017406505.1 bacterium | reverse complement strand
CTAAAAAAGATTTTCAAAATATTAAAATCATTGATTGTCGAACTCAACGGGGAGGATATGACAAAATTTATAATTTTTTACAAAAGACTAATAAGATAGTTTCCATTTTTGCTGAAAACACCATTATTGTTGAACAATGCGAAAAAAACGGCATTATAAAAGATTATTTGTTTTCAAGAGATGAAATTCCTAATAGTTCAGATATGATTATTTTAGCAGAAATGCCTCCTTCATTAGAATTTTTAAAAGAATTGATTAAAAAAGGAACTAAAGAAATATTATTTATGAATTATGACTTACCTCTAAGTGATTCTCAAGCTATATTAACTAAAATAGCCGGTATGTTAAAGTATACTTATAAAACTAAAAATGGAGAATTGTTTTTTTCATCAATGAGGAATGCATTAAATTTTGAAACAGATATTCTCCTGACAGCTATAAAATTATTTGAAAAAACAGGTATGATAATTTGTGATAATTTAAACGATGAAATATTAAAAATAAAGGAATTTCAAAGCATATCAAAGGATAAAATACAAAAAGATAATTTATTTCAAGATTTTAGTGAAAAATATTCTAAATATATTTATCATTGTTCAAAAATTAATAATTCATCATTTGATGATTTAAAAAGATATATTTTGGAATAATTATGGTATAATGGGAGCGAAATGACAGAAAATATTTTTAAAAAAGCTATAATATTAATTAAAGATAATTTAATGGTAATACAACCTTTATTTGTTGGTGTTTTGATTATAATGCTTATCATTACTCCTTTGTTAGCTAATAAACTAACGAATGTAAGTTTTGTATTTACGCTGATTTTATCTGTTTTATGCTTAAATGCTTTTTTATCAGGCTGGTATAACTGTGTAAAATATACTGTTTCACTAAAAAATATTGTCTATAATCAAGTTGAAGAAAAAAACGAAAAACAAATAGAAATATTAAAAAGTTTTTTGCCCGGTGTAGGTGAATATATGTTTCCAATAACAGTTGTTTTTATATTTTATTTGTTTTTAGCTTACGTTTTTATTGATTTATATAGGCTATTTGCATCAAAAATGTTTGTAATAAATAATTTTCCATCAGATTTTATAAATGTAGTAAATACAGCATCTCAGTCAGAAATAGCAAAATATATTCAAAATAATTTTTCCTCACAGCAAATGCATACACTTTTATTAATTTTAGCTTGTGGATTTGTGATGTATTTTATATTTAGTATCATTGTTTTATGGTTTGCTCCTGCTGTACTTTATACAAGTAAAAATCCATTTATAGCTGTTATTGAATCAATAAAGTTTACAATTAAAAATTTGGGACAATCATTTTTAATTGTATTGGTAATGTTTTTAATTAATTTATGTATGTCTTTTTCTAATATACTAATAACAAATCAATATCTTGCTTTTATTCCAATGTTATTATCTTTTATATATATAATGTATTATGTTGTAACGGTATTTTTATATTATGAAACAAAAACCCAAAATAATAGCATTGACAGGTGCGAGTGCAACGGGGAAATCTAATTTAGCCGTCAAAATTGCACAAAAATATAATGGAGAAATTATATCTGCTGATTCAAGATATGTGTATAAATATATAGATATAGCTTCTGCAAAACCTACTATAGAAGAAAGGCAAGGTATTAAACATCATTTAATTGATATTTGCGAGGTTACGGAAACCTATTCTGTTGAAGTGGACGTAATCGTTCTCCGTTAGTCCGTGTTCCTGAATCTCGTGGGCTATCAACGCGAATCGAACTTAGAAGCGTAGATCCAACTGCTAATCCGTACTTGGCAATGGCAGTCCT
>JAFQYI010000058.1 GCA_017406505.1 bacterium | reverse complement strand
ACACGCAAAAGCACGTGGGGCAAACATAATTGCAGAAGTTGTCGGATATGGACAAAGTGCAGATGCTTATGATGTAGTAGCACCGGACCCTGCTGGCAAAGGTGCAGAATATGCTATTTTGGAAGCTCTTAGAGATGCCGAAATCACAAAAGATGATATAGATTATATAAATATGCACGGAACAAGCACACATGTCGGAGATATTGCAGAATCAAAAACAGTAGAGAGAATATTCGGAAATAAAGAACAAAATAAAAAACTTCTTGTAAGTTCAACTAAATCTATGACCGGACACATGCTTGGAGCAGCAGGGGCAATAGAAGCGTTATTTTCTATTGAAGCCATAATTAATGACATAGTTCCACCCACAATCAATCTTGAAAATCAAGATGAAGAAGTTGGTAATCTTGATTATGTACCAAATCAAGCACGTAAACATATTGTTAATTATGCTCTTTCAAATTCGTTTGGTTTTGGAGGCTGTAATGCTGTATTAGTTTTCAAAAAATATTCAGCCAATTAATCATATTAAAATATATGTGTGCAATATACACTTTATGTTAAAGAATGTAAAAAATATAGAATATTTTTTAACACAAGTAGCAAAAAAGTTTTATTATAAGCTTTGAAATAATAAAAATTTTTAATAAGTAGTTAATAAAATAAGGACATAATAAATGAATTTAAACTCATCGTTAAGCAATTCTTCATATAAAGGCAGAAGAGAAGCATTAAATCAAGTTAAATCTCTTTCAGAAAACAATATGCCTATTTTACCTAATAAACAAGATTTGCTTTTATCAGCAATTGATGAAATAGGAAAATCAGGAGATAAGCAGGACATTGAAATGCTTATGGGCACAGTCGAGACTATGAAATATGGAATTAGAAATAATTCTGAATTTGCACGCGAATTAGGTGGAACACAAGGAGAGTTAGAAAATAACGATTGGGACGGTATGCTTCAAGCAACAATTCAAAATGCGATAGATGGAAGCAATCCGGAAGATAAAGCTGTTTTACAAGCTAAATATCAAAAACTTTTTGGGGAAGAAAAACCTCTTTCAGAAGAAGAAAAAACAATGTTAGAATTAAGAAAAGGTATTTTATCTTCAAAAGAGATGCAAAGCGTAATTGAAGATGCAGATAAAACTGTAGATGCAGCCAGAGCTGCTCAAAATCTTGATTATTTTATAGCTTCGTCAGAAATCAATAATGAAGATAAGATAAAATGTTTGCAATTAATGAATCATTTTTTAAGTGATGAATATGAAATTAATCCTCAGCTTAAAGATTATAAAGTACAAGCATTTTCAGAAATGGTTAATGATTTAATAATTAAAAGACCGGACGAAGATGCATTAACAATAAAAGAAGTAAGTCAAAAACAAACAGGAATGTGTGCTGCAATTTCAATAGCAAGAAAAACGATTGCATACGAAGATAAAGTTCGAGCAATGGAAATTATGATGGCAGAACTTGATAATAAGCCGACTATGGAAGTTTATGACAGAACTGCAATCGGAACAGGTAAAAAAGTAGAAATAGAAAAGGCACATGTTGATTTTACAGACGGTATTAAGAAAGGTTATAGAATTGTAGATACAGGTACGCATCAATGGATGAATGCAGCTGATAAAGTAGGTGATGGCTCTATAACAATAGGACATTATCAAGCATTTGATCCTGACAATTATGAAATTCACAGAGATGCACACATGAGAAATGACCTTCCTGAAGAATTTCAACCATCTCAAAATTGGCTGAGATATTTAAAGAAAGAAGAAGGTGCAGTAGCTAAGGCTGCCAATAGAGCATCAGATATAGCCAAAATTCAAAGAGAAATTGGTGAATATAGAAGCAGTTATGAAACAGAAGTTGTAAAATCCGATGCAGCAATCAGAAGTACTTTAAAAGAACTTGATTCTAATTTATCTGATACACAAGCGACAACGATAACAAGACAAATTTTAAAAGCAGATAAAACAGAAAATGAAGAATTTAAACTTGTAAAAGGTGAACCAAAAGAAATTAGAAATGCAAAACTTAAAGCATTGATAAAATCAGAAATACCGAATGCATCAGATGATGTATTAGATTCAACTATAGATAAAATAGCAGGATTAAGAGAATTATCGGTTGATGCAAGTGAAAAATTAGCAAAATTAAAGCAGCATAGTACACCAAAAGCAATTTTTGCATACAATAAAAATTTATTTACGGCTGCTGCTCACCACAGACGCTCTGTACAAGCAGAGGTACAAATTCCTGAAAGACTTGCTGCTTATGAAAAGGCATTAAATGTACCAATAAGAGAAAATCTTGTTCAAGAGTCTGCACAAAAAATTCTCAAAAATCTTAATTCACAATCAGTTGTAGAAAATTTTGCAGAAAAGTTCGGAACAGATGCTAATGCAGAATCTGTAAGATATGCCGTAGAAAATGCTGTTACAACAGCAGAAGTTATTATTCCAAATAAATTAGATGATATTTTATCAGAAATGCAAATGGGTGATAGAGTTACAGTTATTTCTACATTTTTAGATAATGCTTCAGAAAAAATTAAATCTGGTGATAAGGAAGTATTGCAAACATTTGCAGAAAATGCACATGTTAAACCTGATAGTTCTCAGATGTTAAAGAAAATTGATATAGTTAAAGCATCTTTACAAGATAATCCATCAAATAAACAAATAGCAGAAGCTGTTAGAATTCTTGGATATAATAACCAAATTGAAATGACAGCAGATATGTATAAAACGTTTACAGAAGCTATTGAAGATGGTTCTGTTTCAGAGGAGCAATTAAAGGCTGTATTTGGAGAAGATGCCGATAATAAAATTGCAAATATAGGACAACAAATAAAGACTCTTGCAGAAAAACAAGCAACTATTGAAAATCAATTGGATTTGCCGACAAGACAAGATGTTGTATTAGGAATACTTGAAGCAACAGGTGAAATAGTTAGTGAAAATGCACTACAAACAATGCAAGCTAAATTTGATAAAGTAGCAGAAGTTCAGGCAGAAAATGATAACAGAATAGTTGATCCAGGAGTAAAGAAACCTCAAGTACCTGATTCTGTATATCAATTTACAAATGAAGAAAAACAACAATATTCTCAAATTGAAGCAAAAATATCTTCTTGGAAAAATTACGCAAAAGTAAATGCACAAGCAATGTCTAAGGCATTAGCTCCACAATTAGATGAGTTATATGCTGAAGCCGGCAGATTAGATGGAAGATTATATGTTGCAAAAGAAGGTGAAAGTGGTTTATACGATAACCAAAGCATAAGAGTGTTTGAAATGATAACAGGTAAACACTATTATAATGAAACCGATGTAGATAAAGTTGTAGAAAGAATTAAAAAAGGAGAAGGTTCTGGTACATCTTCAACAAATGTAGCACATACAGAATATTCCGGACACGCACAATATGTAGCAAAAGTATCCCAAGTTCCTGTTATTGACCCCGAAACAAAGGAAACTGTCATGAAAGATGTTTTATGGCATGATAATACTTGGGGTAAATCTGAAGATAAAGCTGTGTGGACAGATGAAAAAGGTGTTCAAAGAACAGATTACGGCAAAGGATATGGTGGTCCTGACGGATATGTCTTTGATAAACAATTATTAACTGGAACATTTGTTGAAGACACTAAATATCAAGTCGGTACTACTGCTGAAGGTCAAAAATTTATTCTTTGGACTGCCGTAAGATTGCAAGGTGAAAATCCTGATGCATCTAAAAAAATTAATGAAGTAATTGATAATATCATTAATCTTGGTTCAGCAGAACAAAAAGTTACAGAGTTTGAAGAACAGCTCAAGAATTCATCTTCAGTTGATATGAAAAAGATGGACGGTATTGACGCATTAATGAGTAAATCTGAACAAACATTGATTGATAAGATAGAAAAATTTAATATTCAAACTCCTGAAGATTTTGAAAAAGTTTTAAATAATCAACAAAAATTCTTATTGAACAAAACGGCTTTACAAATGTCTGTAAAATCTGAACAAACCCAAAAATATATTCAAGGTCAAGTTTTTGATGAAGACTCATTAGCAGAAATTAAAGAAAATTTGCCTGAGATACAAAAACAAATGATGTCATCACCATTTTTAAAAGGAGATTCTGCACCATCATTAGTAGTTGCAAGTATGAAAGATGGATTAGTTGATATTATTAATTCAATGTTTACTGATGATAATATACCGGATAATTTTACTCAAATTATTAAAGGAATAACAACAGTTCCAAAAGGAAAATTGAATGGTTCGTTAGAAAACTTAAAACAAGTGATGATTGAAAATGCTAATGAAAGTATAAAAGCTGGCATGCAAGATGAGAAATTAGCAAAAGAATTTTCATCAAAAATCAGTGATTTATTAAGTAAAACAATTGATGAAAATTTAAGAATCAACTCTCTTGAAGATTTCAAAAAAGATAATGATATGGCTGATTTGATGATTAAGTATATTGATAAGAAAATGAATCCAGTTTCTGATGAAGAATTATTATCAGATATTCAAAGATTGCAAAACATGTCAAATGAAGAATTTAGTCAGTTTATGTCAGATGCAACAGAGGAAGATTTAGGTATAACAAATGTATCTTCTATTGATGTAGCCAGACAGGTATATGCTCAAAAACCAGATGCAACAGAAATGTTGAAAACTAATGCAAGATACCAAGTCATTATGGAAAATGCTCCAACTGACGATAATGCAGTTGAGTGGTCTTATCGTAAGATGAAGATGGATACAGCACCGATTGGAAATACATTATTTGAACAAAAGATTAAAAATCTTTATGAAGAAAAATATGGTGTAAGAACAGCATTTCCAAAAGCTGTAGTTATGACGGAAGATGAAATAAACGGACAAGCTACAGAAGAGATAACATTTATAAGAGAATCTGTTGAACAAATTAAAAATGCAAAAGATAAAGCAGCTGCAACTGCAGAATTAAATGCAAGCATAAAGGATTTTGTTGCAGGAAATATTGTAGATAAATATCAAGCTAAAACCCAAGGTCTTTTAAATTCTTATGTAAAAGCTGTAAAAAATAATTCAAAGGATATTGATAAGATTGCAAAAGAAATCACAGAAGCGATATCTCAAGCACATATCACAAAGTATCCGACCGAATTAATTCAATCATTTGTAAGAGAAGTTCAATCAAAAACTCCTAATGAAAATAAACTTAATCAATTAAGAGAATATTTGATTGAATCAGTAAAAGTATCCGATTATGCAAGTGTTGAATATAGTTTAATTGATAATGCAGGTAATGGCTTTGAAGGAATGACGAAGCAAGCATTGGAAAATTATGAATTAACAGCAGCAGATGGACATAAAATAAAATTAACTTCGGATGAAGGAATTTTATTTTTAGCTGATAGATTGGCAAATACATCGTCAAATGATAGTACTGCACTACAAGTATTTTTTGTACAAACAGGACTTTCAGAAAAAGCAGCAGAGGTAATTTCAAAATCAATTCAACTTGATGTGATACCAAAGTATTTAAGTCAAATTGAAGAACCATTAAAAAATACGATTTCAAATATCAATGGTTTAAAAGATGATTTTGAAGCTTTTGTAGAAAGTAGTTCCGTATCGTATTCTTCATATAAAGATGCAGTAAAACATTATATACAAGTAATGGATAAGAAATATATAGATTCTCCAGATAATAAGGTATATACTCAATACAGAGCTTTTATACAAAAAACACAAAATGCAGATTTTGCAAAAAATGTAAATAAGGAACAGATAATACCATTATTATCTAAAATGCATGATTTAGGTATAAATACAATAAGTATGAATACATTAGAGGGTGCCCAATCATTAAATAGTATCTCTATAATGTTGAATAAGAGAATTTCAGCAATGAAAGCATTAAAATTGCCTGATAATTCAGAAAAAGAAATCATCAAAAACGAATTTATTGCAGAAGCTGAACAAGATTACGAACAATTGGCTGCTATAATAGACAGCTTAAATAGTTTGGTTGAATAGGTATATAGATATTAGAAAACTAAAAAAGATAATGAATTAATCATTATCTTTTTTAGTAATAAAATAATTAAAACTATGTGAATTTTTATAAAATATATTTGAAATAAAAAAATGTTCATGTTAGACTCTCTAATGAGAACGACTAATTTCAAGGAGAAATGAATTGAAAAGCTACGAATTATTATTAATGATTAAACCAAATATTGATTCAGAAGAAGTACAAGTAATAGTAAATAAGATAACAGAATCAGTAGAAAATTTAAATGGAAAAGTTGTTGATTCAGATATGACTGGTAGAAAGAAACTTGCATACGATATAAATAACTATAGAGATGCTTATATGGTTGTTTTAAAAGTTGATATGGATGAAGCAAAAGTTGCAGAATTCAATAGACAATTAAGATTAAACGAAAACATCTTAAGAATGATGTTTATGGAAGTATCAAAAGTAAAAGCGTAGGCGAGAATGACGGTATGTAAAGCAACATTCTCGGGTACGGTATTCCGTGCACCCGAAAAAAGATTTACTCAAAATAATGTACCAATAACATTTTTAACATTAAAAATTGACGGAAATGATGGTTTATTAGTCAGAGTAATTTCCATGGGAAAAACAGCAGAAACTGTTGAAAAAGTCGTATCAAAAAACGATAAAATAGTAGTTGAAGGAAGACTCAAAACAGGAGCTGTAAAAGATGAAGATGGTAATGAAAGGCGTGTTATAGAGCTTGATTTATCTTCTTTTGAAAAAATTGGAGGTTCAATAGCAGAAGAAGCTCCTGGAGAAATAGCAAAATTTTCTGAAGAGGACTTTTCAGATGATTTAATTGGCGAAGATGAAATCCCCTTTTAACGGATAGAAAGTAAAGGAATATAAAAATGGCAAGAGAACAACAAGACAAGAAAAAAAGAAAAAATTGCAGTTTTTGTGCAGACAAAGTTGAAGTTATTGACTATAAAGATGCTCAAAAACTCAGAAAATACTTAACAGAAGCAGGGAAAATTCTTCCAAGAAGAATTACCGGTAACTGTGCAGAACATCAAAGATTGCTTGCTAGAGCTATTAAAAGAGCTAGAGAAGCAGCATTACTTCCTTATGTATTTGATTAATCATCATTATTAATAATTACACGAGTTTGAGTAATAAAATTTTTAATCCCATTACCATTTGGTTGTGGGATTTTAGTATTATGGTAATAGTTGTTAATTTCATTCAAAGTATTTTGGGGAACATATATTGGTGGTGTATAACCTGTCATATAACCTTTAAAAAAATTATTTAATGAATATTTTAATCTTTGTGATTTCTGTAAATTACTAATATTAACTGCCTGTGAATTATTTTTTTCATTTATAATTATTTTATTTATAAAATTAATCCTATCATTAAAACTTCCCGGCTGAATTGAACCAAATAATTTTTGTTCTGTTAAAGCAAGTCTTGCCATTGGTGATAAATGATTGTTATTTTTTCCAAACACTTCATTCTCTATTTTACCTAACAATGACGTATTAAAATTGTTATTTATATTTGAATTTTCAAAAGAAAAAACTACATTATTAAAAATAAAACAAAATAATATTGGAAATAAAAATTTTTTCATAATAGTCCATCCTGAAAAAAATATAAAATTAATTATAAAAATAAACATTACCAAAATGAATAATACTCAAAATACCTATTTTAACTTTTATATATAGTATTAAAATAAGAATGGTTGATTTTTGTATAAAAATTGACATTTTAGCTTAAAAATGAGAAAATTTATAAGAGTATTTTTACAGGAGAGAAAAATGAAAAAAATATTACTAACTTTAGCATTATTATCAACAGTTGCCATATCATCTAATGCAGCAGAAAAATATGCGACAGTTAATGTGGATTATGTAATGAGTAAATATCCGGCAGCACAACAAGCTACAGATTGGTTAAGAAAAGAAGAATTATCCATTCAACAATTTGTGTTAAAAGCGAAACAAGATATAGAACAAACACCGGAAGCACAAAAAAAAGCTAAAGAAGAAAAGTATAATAAGGAATTGCAAACAAAAGCAATGAATTTAAGAAAACAAGAAGAAGCAAAAGGCAAAGAAATATATTCAAAATTTGATGCAGCAGTAAAGACAACAGCAAAAGCTGGTGGATATACATTAGTGATACCGGCAGCGTTATATGGTGCAACAGATATTTCTGATACTGTTTTAAAAAATTTAAAATAGATAAAAAACATAAATAATTTATAAAAACCTACAAGATAAAATAAAGAATAAAAAAATTGGAGTTTTTTATTATATTAAGTCCTTTAGTAAGTATGTCAAAGAGCTTTTTATACTCTTAATATACGTTTTCGGAAAATTCTTTATAATTGTCTTTTGCAACTTTTTTGCAAATTTTCTTAATTCAGGTGCAGATATTCCAAATTTTGTTCACTTAATTCCATCTAATTCTTTTTTATATCAGGTAGTTATATAATCAAATAATATCACAAAATTTTAGGACTATAATGACTGAAAAAGGAGAGAAAATATGTCAGATAAAGAATTAGTTGAAGGAATTATCAGAAATATAGCAAGTTCATTTTAGGTGAACAAAGTACAAAAGATTGGACTGATAAAACAATATGGTTTGATGAATCACCTTATGCCTGTGTCGGTAAAGGTAAAGCAATAAAAGTTTTTAATGAAACATTTGGGAATTTAAAAAGCTGTGATGTTGAAATTCTTGATATGAGAACAAATATTAACGGCAATAGTGTATTAGTTTGCTCTATTCAAAAATGGGATATTGTTGTTAAAGATGATTCCCAAATGTCATTGATTATGAGGCATACAGATTATCTTGAAAAGCAAGAAGGTGCATGGAAAGTTCTTCACGAACACACATCAAATGTTCCGATTTGGGATGGGAAAATTGATATACAATCATATATTATTAATAATAAAAAGCCGTAAATAATTACGGCTATAAATTAGGGATATGTGTATTGTCTTTTTTAAGGAGTATATTTGTATTTTATCTGTTCACTTTTGAAATAAAATCATATAAATTTATGAATAATTTTTACTTAATCTTCACAATATCGTACATTGGGGGTATTCCATATCTTTTTTGTTGTATAATAAAACTAAAAATATAAAGGGGATAAAATGGCAGATATTATTGCAATACTTGAAAGAGCTCAATCATTAACTGATAATGAAAAATTTGAAGATGCTTATAATGTTTTAACAGCAGCTTATAATCAGGGTAAAAACAATCCTGAATTCTTAGAAAAAATTGCTCTCGCTGCTCAAACACTTGAAAAAAAAGATGAAGCTACTAAATATTGGGAAGAATTAATTGAAATTGCTCCTAATAGTATTGTTGCTTATAGTGAACTCCAAGATATTTATAATGAAACTAACAGATATAAATATTATTTAACAAGAGCTAAAGTAAAAACTCTTAATAATCAAGTTTCCCAAGCTATTCCCGATTATAAAAAAGCTATTGATAATACTCAAGATATTAAAGAAAAAGATGATGCCAGTATTCTAATGGCTAAAGCCTATGAATATATTGGCAAACCCATGAATGCTATTGATGAATATTATAAAATTGCTCCACATTCTGATACAGCAGATATTCATCTTAAAATTGCTGATTTATATTTGCAAGATAAAGATAAATTCTCTGCAATAAATGCTTTGCAACAAGGTTTAGAACATTATCCCGATGATGAAAGATTAAAAGAATTCATAGCCAAACTGTATGTTGAAACAGGAGATGTTGATAAAGCTCAACAGTTTGCAATATCAGAACTTCTAAAAATTAAGATTAAACTTATGCAAGGTCATAATGATGAAGCTTATGAACTTTTACAAAATGTTTCGGATAAACATAATGATGAGTATTATAAACTTTTAGCAGAATATTATTTTAATATAAAAGATTGGGATAATTGTAATGAATCTATTAATAATTTTGCAAAATATGCACCTAATCATCCTTTGATTTATCAAATGAAATCCCTTGTTTGTGAAAATAATAATCAAATGCATGATGCTCATGTAAACAGGGCTAAAATGTATATAGCTAAAGGTCAAGATGATGTGGCTTTGCATGAATATATGCTTGCTCATAATATTGATAAAAATAATGTTCAAACTATAGAAGATATTATAAAACTATGTGAAAATGCAGGAGAAAAACATACTGCTGCTGAATTCTATGAAAAATTACTTAAAATTAACCCTAAAAATGAAAATGCATTAGTAAAATCAGGTGATTTTTATTTTGATATGGGTGAATATAATATAGCTTCAAAATATTATGAGAAAGCTGCTGAAGTTTCCAGACTTTCAGAAGTGTTTTTAAAAGCAGGAAAATGTTTTGAAAAATTAAAAAAGGAAAAAATTGCAAAAGAATATTATGAAAAATATCTATCAAAAGCTCCTATGAGTGCTGAAGTAGAACTTATAAAAGCTAAAATTTCAAAACTTTCTGATAAAGATACATCTTCTGATGATGAAGGTCTTTTAGAAAAAATATTAAGTTTCTTTTCAAAAAAATAAAGGAGTCAAAAATGTGCATTTTATGTGAAAAATTAAAAGAATATCAGCTAACAATTTTGGCAATTATTTTATCAATAGGACTGATTATTGCAGTAGCAATTGGTACAAAAACAATATCTCAAAAAGGTATTTACATGACAGGTTCTGCCGAAGAAATTGTCATTTCTGATTCTGCTGTATGGACTATTACTTTAAACACCAAAAAATCAACAATAGCTGAATCATATAAAAATCTTCAAAATCAAATTCCAATTATAAAAAAATATTTGCTTGAAAATGGCATTGCCGAAGAAAACATTACGTTAGAGCCTGCATCATATTGGACTTCATACAGAAGATATCCTAATGGTAATATCTCTGATGATATTGCAGCATACAATTATTCTCAAAATATAAAAATAAAATCAAATGATGTAAAAAAAATACAATATCTTTCAACAGATATTCAAAAACTTTCTGAACAAGGTTTTGATATCAATTCACAAAGTCCTGAATATCAATATTCAAAACTATCTGAATTAAAAGTTAAACTGCTGGAAAAAGCATCTCAAGATGCCAAACAAAGAGCTAATTCAACATTAAAAGTTAATGGTAATAAAACAGGTAAAATTTTATCTGTAAAAACAGGAGTATTCCAAATTACAGCCCCAGAATCAACAAATGTAAGTGATATGGGTATAATTGATGCAAATTCAATAGAGAAAAAAGTAACAGCAGTAGTCAATGTTACTTATGAGATAAAGTAGTATTTTGAGAAAGAAGGACAAATGAATATAACTAAAATTACTCAGGCTTTTGGCATAAAGCAAACAAACAATCAATCAAACACTATTCCCAAAACAAAACCAATGCCTATGGATAGTGTCAGTTTTTCGCAAAATACTAAAGTGCAAACTAATGATGAAAAATTCATTAAATTACGAGATGAAATTTCTATTGGTATGCAAGACGTTTTGGAAAACGAAGAATCTGCAGCATGGGATTTTTACACTTACAGCAATGATGAAAATTTAACTAAAATGAATATTGCAACGGATAAAGAAGCTGAATTTTTTGACAATAAAGAAATATATGAAAAACTAAAATCAATAAACGAAAATGGTGGCGTAAAAGATGAAAAGCTTCAAAAACAATTAAGAACTCTTTCTATTAAGTTCGGAGATGGAATTGAGTATAAAGATGAACTTGAAGCAATAAATAAAAAAGAAAATGAAATATCTCAAAAAATTAATTCTTATCAAATGACAATAGATAACAAACCTGTTTCAAAAGCACAAATACAAAAAATTATGGAAACAGAAACAAATCCTGAAATTCGTAAAAAAGCTGCAGATGCTAAAATTGCGTCGGGGGATTTAATTGCTGATGATTTAATAGAATTAGTGAAACTCAGAAATGACCTTGCTCATAAAAAGGGTTATGACAATTATTTTGATATGAAATTAATAGAAGATTATGATATACAACCGGAAGAGTTAGATAAACTTTTAAATGAAGTTGCACAAAATACAGAAACATCAAAGCAATCAGTAATGAAAAACATTAAAAAAGAATTATCAGAAGCATATAATATACCACCGGAAGATTTAAGAAATTATCACTTTGGTCTTTTGACAGGTGAGAATCCTGAAAAATTTGTTAATGATGCAATAAAAACAAAAGAACAAGTTGTAGATATTTCTAAAAAAGCATATATGGGAATGGGATATAATGTTGATGAATTACCTATAGTTTTGGATTTATTTCCACGTGAAAATAAAAATACACATGGCTTTTCATTCCCTATTACACCTGGAAAAGATGCCAGAATTTTAGCCAATTTAACAAATAATGCTGCAAGTGTTGATACATTAATGCATGAATTAGGGCATTCGGTATTTACGGTTAAAACGGATTCAACACTGCCATATATGGTGCAAGATACAACATCAACAATGACTGAAGCAGTTGCTATGATGATGGGTGATATGATTAGAACAGAAGGTCTTGCAAAAGATTTGGTATCTCCGGAAGTGAATGATAAATTTGAAAAATCTTTAGGAAAAGAAGAAGCTCTATTTGTTAATTCAAGTATGAGAACAATAGAGTTTGAAAGAAATATGTATAAAAATCCTGAACAAGATTTAAAACAGTTATGGAAAGATATGTGCGTAAAATATACAGGAAGAAATGAACAAGATGAGCCAACCAATGAATGGGCAACAGTTCCTCATTATTTATCTCACCCAGCATATTATCAAAATTATTTCCGTTCGGCATTAATAAAAGCACAATTATATGAAGCATTAACTGATAAGTTTGGTAAATTAACTGAAAACACAGAAACATCTGAATATTTAAATGAACATATATTCCGTTATGGTGGATCAAAGGATGACAATGAAATATTGCGTGATGTAACTGGAAACAATTTATCAACGGAAGCATTTTGTAAAAGGCTTAATAAACTTGTTGAAAATGAAGATTAGTATTATTAAATAGGTAAATACTGTTTTGTATTTACCTATTTATTTTCTATCAAAGATTTTGCAAATTCTTTTGAAGCTTTATTTTCTTCTCCTGAAGCAAGTTTTGCCAGCTCAGTAATTCGTTCATTATGTTCTAAAAGTTTTATATTTACTATTGTTTTATCTTTTTGTTCTTTTGAAACTGAAATATGTTCATCAGCTTTAGAAGCAATTATAGCTTGATGAGTAATTAATATAATTTGTCTATACTTTGAAAGTTTAGAAATTTCTTCAGCTACACTTTGAGCAGCTTTACCAGAAATTCCGGTATCAATTTCATCAAAAATAACGGTATCAATGTCATCAGCATCTGCAAAAATAGTTTTCATTGCTAACATTACTCTTGAAAGTTCGCCACCTGATGCAGTTTTTGCTAAAGGTGCTAAATCTTGAGAGATATTTGTTGATATAAAAAATTCTACGTTATCTTTTCCATTTACTGTTAAATCTTCTTCTTTAATTTTAATTTCAAATTTTGCTTTTGAAAGTTCTAATTTTTCTAATTCCTTTATTACTAAGTTTGATAGTTGTTTAGCGTATTTTTTTCTTTGATTAGATATATAATCTGCTTTTTGTTCAAGTTCAGTTAAAACATTTTTTATTTCGACTTTTATTTCATCAATATTTTGTTCTGAAAAGTTTATATTATTTAATTCATTAGATAAATTTTCATAAGTATTTAAAACATCTTGTAAAGTATTGCCATATTTACGTTTAAGCTTATTAAGAAGGAATAAACGTTCTTGAATTTCATTTAATTTTTGATCATTATCAGAAAGAGATTGTGAATATGATTTTAGAGAAGATGAAATATCTTTTGCTAATTCATAAAGTTCAATTAAAGAAGATTCTGTTTGTTCAAGAGAATTATCTAATTTTACAGCCTTACTAATATTCCATTTTATTTGAGAAATAGTATCAACTAAATTTTCATTTTCTCCATTCAATGCCCAATAAGAACTATAAGTAAGTTCTTTTAGTTTTTCCGAATTTTCTAAAACTTTTAATTGGTTTTGAAGTTCTTCATCTTCATTAGTATTATTGATAACAGCATCTTCGATTTCTTTTATTTGAAAATTTAAAAAATCTATTTGAGATTCTGTATAATTTGCAGATTGTTCAAGCTCATTTAATTTTTGTAAAAGATGAGAATATTTTTTGTACAAATTTTGATAATCAAACAATTCTTTGCCATAAAAATCTTTTGCATAATTATCAAGAAGAGTAATATGAGTTTTAGGTTGTAAAAAAGAATAAGTTTGATGCTGAGAATGAATGTCCAAACATATTTTTTTTAAGTCTTTAATAAAATTTTGATTTACTAATGAGCCATTAACTCTGTAACGAGAAGAATTTGAAGTAATTTCTCTAGATATAATAATTTCTTTAGAAAAATCAATTTCATTATTAATTAATAAATTTTTTAAAGAATTATTTTCAGATTGAATAACAATTTCGATAATTGTTTTTTCAGCTCCATTTTTAATGATATTGGAAGAAATTTTAGCTCCAAAAACAATATCAATAGCATTAATCAAAATACTTTTACCGGCACCTGTTTCACCTGTAATTACATTTAATCCGGAGGAAAAATCAATATTAATATCATCAATTAAAATATAATTTTTTACGTGTATAGATTTTATCATTTATTTAATTTACTAATTTTTATATAACAAAATAATTTTACAACTAATAAAAAACAAAACAACTTTTTTATAATATCTATATTTCGAAAATATATATTAAACTAAACAAAATATAAAGGTATATAATATTTTGTTTCAGAATTATTTATCTAATAAATGAACACCTAAAATTTATATTATAGGATAATTTCGTTTATTTTTTAAACAAAGATATTTTGTGTCATAATAAAGATATGAAAGAAAAAATTATTATTCGTGGTGCAAATCAACATAATTTAAAAAATGTCAGTCTTGAACTTCCTAAAAATGAACTTATCGTATTTACAGGAGTGAGTGGTTCTGGCAAAAGTTCGCTTGCTTTTGATACAATTTTTGCAGAAGGACAAAGAAGATATATAGAAAGTTTATCGGTTTATGCAAGACAATTCTTAGGTCAATTGGATAAACCTGATGTTGAAAGCATTGACGGATTATCTCCGGCTATCGCAATAGATCAAAAATCAACAAGTAATAATCCACGTTCTACCGTAGGTACTGTTACGGAAATTTATGATTTTTTAAGACTTTTGTTTGCAACTATAGGTATTCCTCATTGTCCGAACTGTGGAAGAGAAGTCGTTCCTCAATCAGTAGATGAAATTGTCGATAAAATTTTGAGTATGCCTCAGGGTTCTAAAATACAATTACTCGCACCTATAGTAAGAGGTAAAAAAGGTGAATATACCTCTTTATTAAGTTCCATAAAATCTGAAGGTTTTGCAAGAGTCAGAATTGACGGTATTGTTCAAAATCTTGATGATGAAGATATAAAAATAGACAAAAATCAAAAGCATAATATTGAAATTGTAATCGACAGACTTATTGTGAAAGAAGGTATTAACTCAAGATTAACAGATAGTGTGCAACTGGCATTACAAAAAGGAGAAGGACTTTTATATATTGAAAATGACGGTCAAATTACTATGTTTAGTGAAAAAGCTTCTTGTCCTGAGTGTAATTTAAGTTTTGATGAAATTAATCCTCGAATATTTAGTTTTAATGCTCCTTATGGGGCATGTCATACTTGTTCAGGCTTAGGGGCACATTTTGAAATAAATCCCGACTTAATAGTTCCTGATGATACAAAATCTCTTAACAATGGTGCAATTTATCCTTGGGCAAGAACAGGAAATCCTTATTACAATGAAATTTTATCCTCTGTTGCTAAAGAGTTTAATATTAATATGGATACTCCGTTCAAAGAGCTTCCTCAAGAACATAAGAATATTATTCTATACGGAAGCAACGGAAAACGTGTTCATTTGGAATATATGAGTTTTAATAATCAGTATCTTGAAAAAAAATATATTCCATTTTTGGGAGTAATTCCTTATTTAACAAAAAAATACAATGAAACAAATTCAGAAGAAATTCGTGATGATGTACAAAAATATATGTCTGCTATTCCTTGTAATGATTGTAAAGGTGCCAGATTAAAACCATTTCCACTTGCAATTACAATATGTGGAAAAAATATTTATGATATATGTAAAATGTCAATAAAAGAAGCATTTACTTTCTTTTCAACTTTGACATTAGAATTAACAGATTATCAATATAAAATTTCAAAACAAATTATAACGGAAATAACAGCAAGGCTAAGATTTTTACTTGATGTAGGATTGGGCTATTTAGATTGTGCAAGAACAGCCGGAACACTCTCAGGAGGTGAAGCTCAGAGAATAAGACTTGCAACACAAATAGGAAGTGGCTTATCAGGTGTTTTATATGTTTTAGACGAACCTTCAATAGGTTTACATCAATACAATAATGATATGTTAATAAAGACATTGTTTAAATTACGAAATCTTGGAAATACCCTAATAGTAGTTGAGCATGATGAAGAAACAATAAGAAGTGCTGATTATGTTGTTGATATTGGAGTAAATGCCGGTGAAAACGGTGGAAATATTGTTTGTCATGGCAGTGTTGAAGATATAAAAAAATGCAAAAATTCTTTGACCGGAGATTATTTAAGTGGACGAAAAAAAATAGAAGTACCAAAACAAAGAAGGTTTGGAAATGGAAAATTTCTAAATATTTT
>JAFQYI010000057.1 GCA_017406505.1 bacterium | reverse complement strand
CAAGAATAATTAGAATTTGGAGGTAATTAATGCAAGCAACAGCTCAAAAACGTGTATGGCTTTTTAGAGAAGGCAATGCAGATATGAGAAATCTCCTTGGCGGTAAAGGTGCTAACTTAGCCGAAATGACTAACTTAGACCTTCCTGTACCACCGGGATTAACTATTACGACTGAAACTTGTATGGATTATATAAATAATGGCAATAAAATGCCGGAAAAATTAATGGATGAAGTTAAATATGCTCTTAAAGAAGTTGAAGAACAAGCCGGTAAAAAATTTGGTGATTCAACTAATCCGTTATTAGTATCTGTTCGCTCAGGTGCAAGAGTATCTATGCCGGGCATGATGGAAACTATTTTAAACTTAGGCTTAAATGATGAAACTGTTGAAGCAATGGTAAAATTAACTAATAATCCAAGATTTTGCTATGATTCATATCGTCGTTTCTTAACTATGTTTGGTTCAGTTGCTTGGGAAATGGACAGACAAAAATATTTTGAAACAGAAGTTGAAAAAGTTAAAGAAAGAGAAGGCGTAAAATCTGATACTGAAGTTTCAGCTGATGGATGGAAATCTCTTATTCCTATATACAAAAAAGCTATTAAAGAAGTTACAGGTAAAGAATTTCCACAAGATCCATACGTTCAATTACAAGAAGCTATAGAAGCTGTATTCCGTTCTTGGAATATACCAAGAGCTGTTGCATACAGAAATATGAATAAAATTGACCACAATTACGGAACTGCCGTAAACGTTCAAACAATGGTGTTTGGTAATATGGGAAATGACTGTGCAACAGGTGTTTCATTCACAAGAAACCCTGCAACAGGTGAAAATAAATTTTATGGTGAATATCTTGTAAATGCTCAAGGTGAAGACGTTGTTGCTGGTATAAGAACCCCTAAACAAATTGCTGAACTTGAAACAGATATGCCTGAACTTTACAAGCAATATGTTGAAATAGCAAAACAACTTGAAAATGGTTATCACGATGTTCAAGATATGGAATTTACTATTGAAAGAGGAAAACTCTGGATTCTTCAAACTAGAAACGGTAAAAGGACAGCAAAAGCTGCTATAAAAATTGCTGTAGATATGTTTGAAGAAGGTATAGTAACAAAAGAACAAGCAATCAAATTAGTTGATCCATATTCTGTATATCAAGTTTTATTACCTTGTTTTAATCCTGCAGCAGTAAAACATGCTCATAAAATTTCTAAAGGTGTAAATGCTTCTCCGGGAGCTGCAGTTGGAAAAATTGTATTTGATACAGAAGAAGCTGCTGAAAGAGGAGCTAAAGGTGAAAAAGTTATCTTAGTTAGAATTGAAACATGTCCTGATGATATTCACGGTATGGCTGTTGCTCAAGGTGTATTAACTCTTAGAGGTGGTGCTACATCTCACGCAGCTGTTGTTGCTAAAGGTATGGGTAAACCTTGTGTTTCCGGTTGTGAAGATTTAGTTATTAACTTAAAAGATGAAACAATTACTTGTGCTGATGGTACAGTATTCCACAAAGATGATGTTATTTCATTAGACGGTGGTACCGGTGAAGTTATGGAAGGTGCTATTGAACTTGTTGAAGCAGGTATTGATGCAGATTTCGAAAAATTCTTTGGTTGGGTAAATGAAATTAAAACAATGAAAGTTGAAGCTAATGCTGATACTCCTAAAGATATTGAAAATGCGTTAAAATTCGGTGCTGAAGGTGTTGGTCTTTGCAGAACAGAACACATGTTCATGGATCCTGACAGACTTCCTTGGGTACAAAAAATGATTATTGCAGGAACTCCTGAAGCAAGAAAAGAAGCTTTAGATAAACTTCTTCCTATGCAATATTCTGATTTCTATTCAATGTTTAAAGCACTTGGTGAAAAACCTTTAACAGTAAGACTTCTTGATCCTCCACTTCATGAATTCTTACCTTCAAAGGTTGAGTTAATTGAAAAAGTTGCAACTAAGAAAGCATTAAATCAAGATTATACAGAAGATGAAAAAATGCTTGAAATAGTTGAAGGTTTATCAGAATCTAACCCAATGATGGGCTTAAGAGGATGCAGACTTGGTTTAACTTATCCTGAAATTAACGAAATGCAAGTAAGAGCTATCTTTGAAGCATGCTGTGATTTAAAAAATGAAGGTGTAAATGTAAAACCTTGGGTTATGATTCCATTAATCGGACACGTTAATGAACTTAAAGTTGCAAAAGCTACTTTAGTTAAGGTTGCTGATGAAGTTATGGAAGAAAAAGGCGTTAAAGTTGATTATAAATTTGGAACTATGATTGAAATTCCTAGAGCTGCTTTAACAGCTGATGAAATTGCTGAATATGCTGAATTCTATTCATTTGGTACAAATGATTTAACTCAAATGACATTCGGATATTCAAGAGATGATGCTGAAGGTAAATTCTTAAAGAATTACGTAGAACAAAAAATTCTTCCTGCAAATCCTTTTGTAACATTAGACCAAAAAGGTGTAGGACAACTTATCGAAATGGCAATGGAAAAAGGTAAGTCAGTTAATTCATCTTTAGTTGGTGGTGTTTGTGGAGAACACGGTGGAGATCCTGATTCAGTTAAATTCTGTCACAGAATAGGATTAGATTACGTATCTTGTTCACCATTCAGAGTTCCACAAGCAAGACTTGCTGCAGCACAAGCTGTTATAGAAAATAAGCAAATGACTTGTTGTTGCAAGTAATATTCTTATTGCAAGTTAAATAACAATAATAAAATAAAACCCTAAAACTGTATAAAATGTAAGTTTTGGGGTTTTATTTAGAAAAATGATATTATTAATAGTTGTAAAAACATTTTTAATATTGTAAATAAGTTAAAACATAGTTTCCTCATTAATCTTTTTAATGTTTTAACATATCATTTCTTGATAAGAATAAACTTTTGGTGCTTGCACAGAACATTAACATCATGAGAGGATGTAAATATGTTCAAATACTGTAAATTAAGCCAATACAAAATAAAAAAAATTCTTTATTGTTTTTCACAAGATTTAACAGCAATTCAAACTGCAAATTTTTTAAAT
>JAFQYI010000056.1 GCA_017406505.1 bacterium | reverse complement strand
TGAAAAGACTACATAATAATGCTATCGTAACCACAATAAGTAAAAATGCAAAAAATGGATAAAATTTTCCTATAATTTTATCTACTGGTAATAATGTTGTTAAAAAATAATATCCAAAAATAATGACACACCAAAATATAACGTTTGTATTAAAAATATTTGCAAGCATTTTGGCAGGGTTAAGTGCAAAAACAGAACCAACTAGTATTAAAATTAAAGTTAAAAATAAAGAAAAAACTATGCTAAAATGTTTACTTAAAACTTTTTTTACCATATAATCCATTGTTTTTCCTTTAAAGCGTACCGAAAACATTCCTGTTAAATAATCGTGTACACCTCCTGCAAAAATTGAACCAAAAACAATCCATAAAAGAGCAACCGGTCCATATACAGCACCAAGTATTGCACCAAAAACAGGCCCTAAACCTGCGATATTTAGAAATTGAATTAAAAATATTTTCCATACAGGTAATACTACATAATCTACACCATCATTATATTTTATTGCTGGTGTTGCTTTATTTGAAATACCAAAAACTTTTTCAACAAATTTGCTATAAAATAAATAACCAAGTATTAAGAGTAAAACTGAAATTAAAAAAAATGTCATTTTTATAAATCCTTTAAAACTATTGGACAAAATAAAATTTTTTCATATTTTTAATAATCAATATGATTAAAGTATTTTATTCGTGTTAAAGGCCAAAAACGAAATTTAGCACGTCCTATAAATCTGTCTTTTGTTAATAATCCCCAATACCTTCCATCTTGAGAATTTCCTCTATTATCACCAAGCATTAAGTATTGATTATCAGGAATATATATTGGTCCACAATTCATTTCGGCTGTACATTCTGAATAATCACTTTTTACGTAATCTTCTTTTAATATTTTATCATTGATATATACATGATAAATACCATCATTATCAGGTTTTATTTCATATTTATCTCCGGGCAGTCCGATTACTCTTTTTATATATGCAATATCAGTACAACCAAAACCCGTAAGTCTTTTAAAAATATTCCATGGAGTATTAATTAATTTTGTTGAAGGTGGGTAAAATATCATTATATCACCACGTTTTGGAGAATCATAAAATCTTGTAATTCGTTCAACAAAAATTCTATCTTTTATGTCTAAAGTTGGATACATTGATAGAGATGGAATCCACCTAATTTCTCCAATAAAAAATCTTATAATAATAACAGCAACTACGACAAAAACTATCGTATCTATAGTTTCTTTTAACCAGGCTTTTATATTCTCTTTATTAATTTTATATATCAGTCCATCATTTGATAATTCGTTTTTATTATTTTTTTCATTATCCATATTAATTGCCTTTTTGAATTAATTCGCACAAATTAACTAACGCTTTCCTATATTGATTATCGGAAAAATCGTCAAGTAAATCAAGAGCTTTTTTTGCATAAAAAGAGCATAATGAATTTGATTGTTCTAAAATATCGTTAGTAAGTAGAGAGTTAATATTAACATTTTTACAATTTTCTAATTTATTATTTTGTAGATAGTAAATTATGGGGGCAGTATAGATACCATTTTGAAAGTCTGTTGATTTTTTATAAAATATATCATCAATATCATTTCGAATTTGAAAAGCAATACCAAAATATTTACCAAAATTTTCTGCAAATTGTAAATATTTTGAATTTTGTATTTGTAACATAGATGCTTTTAAAGTAAGTTTAAAAAGTTCTGCTGTTTTTTGTTCGGATTTTAAAATATATTTATCTATAGATATATAATTATGTTGATTTAAGTTTTGTTGAATTTCGCCATTACAAACATTAATAAAACTTTTAGCAAACATAGAAGTTATAGATTGATTATTAATTTTAGCTAATTCAGATAATGCAACAGCCAGTAGAAAATCTCCAATCAAAACAGCTTGTTGATTCCCATATAAATTTTTTAGAGAAGGTTTATTTCTTCTTGTATCAGAGTTATCAATAACGTCATCATGTATTAAGGAAGCATTATGCAAAAGTTCTACTAAAGCCGAAATTTTAATTTGAGAATCGGAAATACGATTAGATATTAAATAAATGCATAAAAACGAAACAGCTGAACGTATTTTTTTTGAATCAGAGAATAGAAAATTTATAAGATTTATAATTGTAGGATTGTTTTCAGTATATAACCAATCTTTAAGATATTTATCAACAAGAAGAAGTTCATTATAAATAGGGGTTATAATATTGTAATAATCTTTCAAAACAAATAATCCAAAATAAAATGCTCTTTAATTATATCATAATACAAAAGTATCTGTAGATACCTACAGGGACAAAATTAATATCATAGATTTCTAAATAGTTTTTACTTTAATAAGAATCTAAAGTATTAAAAATATGAAATACAATTGTTGTACAAATGGAATAAGATATTTTTAGATATTAACCCATTACTTAAATAAAGGTGCTTGCACAGAACATTAACATCATGAGAGGATGTAAATATGTTCAAATACTGTAAATTAAGCCAATACAAAATAAAAAAAATTCTTTATTGTTTTTCACAAGATTTAACAGCAATTCAAACTGCAAATTTTTTAAAT